>VGKX01000019.1 GCA_016866895.1 Candidatus Parvarchaeota archaeon | reverse complement strand
GAGGCTACTACCACAACTACGACCTGTTCTACCCTGAAGGGTTTGGCGAGGGCTTGTCGGGGGCAGAGCGTGACTATGATTACATGGTGCTCAAGCGAAAGCTTTTGGAGCGGGGGCAAAAAGAGGAGGACTTTGGGCCATATATGGAACTGTCCAAGGCAGGCCATCTTACAAAAAGCGCAGGCGGAGGCATTGGCATCGAGCGGTTTGTGCGCTATGCCTGCGGCCTGCAGCACATAAGGGATGCAAGCCCTTTTGCCAAAGTCCCGGGGGAAAAATTCGTGGTGTAGCAATTGAATTTCATACGTCAAGAAAACCTATCGTAAATGACAAGCAACATATTGGCTCGGGTGATGAATTGGTGGAACATACAGAACTAGGACTACGTGTAGCTCTAGTCATCTCGTGTGCAAAAGTTGAAGGGACTAAAAGCCTCCATAAAATTGTTGTGGATTGTGGCGAGGATGGTTGTAAGACAATTGCATCCAGCATACCAGGCCAGAATTATGATTCCTGTCTTGTTGGAAAGCAAATTCTTGTGCAAATAGGCCTTCCCGAAATTGTCATTATGGGAGTTAAAAGTCAAGCACGTTTGCTTTGCTGCAGAAGCGACGGGGGTAAATCAGGCATTGCCTCAGGGAAGCCTGTGATGCTCCTGCCAGAATCCAATGTTCCTTCTGGCTCTAGTGTTTGGTGACTAAACAATTTTGATAAACGCATATGCGATTACTCCCCCACCAAGCATCAATCTCCAAGCCCCTCTTTCTTCTTTTTCTTTTTTCAACGCAAGCCCTGACTTTCAGGCAGCCAATAGCTTTAAACACTCAAACCTGCAAATCAAAAACATGTCCCGGGAACCGGCATTTTTGGAGCTTGAAAGGCACGCAATCTTCCATTCTGTAATCCCAAAAGTCGAGCAGTTCAGGGCACTTGAGCACCAAAAGGCCTTTGATATCGTCCTTTCTGGCTCAAGCAGGATTGTGCCTGTGACTTTCGGCCAGCTCTATGCGCTCCCAGTGAAAAACATCGCGTTCAATTCTTTTGAGGCCACATGCTGGGGGCCGCCCAAAGTTGTCTGGTCAGGGGCTGGCCTAAGCGACCTTATCCATAACTCAATAGAGGGCACAAGCGCAAAATACGTCCAGTTCTCAAGCTCCGATTATGGCTACTGCATAAAAACCAATGTGGCTCTCAGGGTCAACCCAATAATCGCATATTCAAGGGACTTCAAGCCAATCGGGCCTGGGCAGGGGGGCCCGTGCGCCCTGGTTGCAAATGCGCCGCAGGCTCAGCTGTGCATCACCGGATTAAAGGCAATCAAGCTTTCAGAAAAGCTTCCGGCAAACGTCATGCCACAAAAAATCTCCCCAATTTCAAGGACAATCGAGAAGATAAAAAGGGAACTTTTAATCTGGAAACTCAAAACCGCACTTGGCAAGTACTTTTCACAAGAGCTCAAAAAAAATCCGACTGGCAGGCAGGCAAGGGCACAATCCGGAAAAAAGCTGGTCGGAATCAAGATATCCTCAAGCAGATACAGCAAGGTTAAATAATCAGGTCAAGGCAATATTCACTGAAAGGCATCTGTCTTTCATCTGGCCTTTGTACCCCTGTCAAACCCGGGTTGAAGCCAATCAAATGGAATAAAAGAAGCGGAAAAAAAAGAAACTAAAATAAGAAGCAGAATAAACGAAACGGAAAAAAAGAAGCTGGCATTATGGCAAACAACAGGAAAAAAAGCGTCAAAATCGGCGAATATGTGGAGCTTGGGCAAAGGTATTCTGCACACCCCCAGATACTTGACAACCTTGATTCTGTAAGCTGGGACATGCTTGCGAATCTTGCCTCTTCGTTTCGCGTTGGCTTGGAATCCGACCAGGCGCACGCCTTTGGCCTGGCAAAGGAAATTCAGCTGACCCGCATGGTTCTAGTAGAGCGGCTCAAGGGCCACTCAAGCGGCACTGTCGCACTTGATGCAAAATTCCTTGTCGACTTAATTAACCTGCTTTCACGGCTCGAGGAAAAGGAGAAGGCGCACAAAGTAAAGCTTCGGAATTTCATGAACTTCATTTACCTGCTTGTGGAGAAGATGAAGCGGGAAAAGCTTGTTGTTTTTGACAAGGCCCAGGGAAAATACGTTGACAGTCTCAAATCAAAGAGGCTTGGATTGAATAGTTTTTCGCGGTCCCTCCAGGCCGAGAAGATTGAGAAGTAAGCAGGGAAAATCAGCTGCGGCTTTTTGGTTTTCAAAACAAGTTTTGCGGGCAATTCAATCCAGTTTGCTCTCTTTTTTCGGCACTGGCATCCCAAGCGTTTCAAAAAAGCTGATGCCGCCCCCTCTCACAGTTTTTGCCTCCTGCACCGCGCCAATGACTGCAATTGCAAGGTCGTTTTTTTGCAGGGGGCCAAATGAAGGCGGTTTTCCGACACCAGGGCCTTTTGAGTCTCCTAAATATTTTGGGCTGCCCGTATCCTTCGTGTTTTCCAAAAACTGCTGCATGAATGCAAAAGCGCTTGACGCAATCTTGCCAACCTGTTGGGATTCCTGCCGCCCCTCCTCATCGCAAATCCTCCTAAACTGCGCAGAGGAGGACTTCAAGTCCGAAAGAAGCCTGCTGTAAGAAGATTTTTCGGCAATATCTTTTTTCATCTTTTCCGTCGTTTTTTCCTCCTGTGAATAGGCCTTTGATGCCTTTAGCTGCCAATAGGCTCCTTCGGCAAAATCTGCAATTGCCTTAAGAAGCCTTTCCCTCTCCTTTTTTTCATAGCCAAAGTTGTTTAGCAGCATCAGCGTGTTTCTCTGGAATTCGTAGAATGCTAGCGTGTTTAGCATGCTGACTTTGAGGCTTTCAGATGCTATGCCTTTAATCGCAGCATTGACCAGCCTTTCAATCTCAGACCATCTCAACCCAAGCTCCCTTTCAACCTTTTCCTTAATTTCGGCTTCGTCTTTCTTGCCGCCTAGCCAGCCGACCAAGTCGTCTGTCTTCTGGAAATTTGGGCCGTTTGTTTTTATTGACGCCACTGCCGAAACTATCTTCACCCTTGCAAGATTTACCTCCTTCTTGCAATCCTCATGCTCATCTTCCTGTACATGGGAGTCAAGATACCTTGACAGTTCAATCAGCAGTTCAGTTGCCAGCATGAAGCTTCCGGTCCTTTTTATGGCGTTGAGGTTTTTTTCAATATCCTTTCCAAAATCAGAATGCCTGCTGCTCATCGTTTCAGTGTCATTTCTCACAATAGTGCACATGTTGCCAATGCACTTAATCTGGATTTCGCCAGCTTTTTTTGTTTGCTGCGTGCCTCCTGTCGCTTTGTCAAGCTCCTTGAACGCCATGCCGGCAGCAATCCTTGCCTTTGTGAAATCGTCGCCCATAAAATACGCAATTTTTTACCCGTCTTTTCCTTATAAGTCTAAGCTGGGGCTCCATGCTTTTGGCATGTTCTGGAGCTCAAGGTTTTTTCTCAATCCTGCCCCTTGCAACAAGCGCGCTCCCGCCGCCTTTTGCCCCCTGCTCTTTGAGAAGTTCAATTGCGCTATGGCCACTTCCTGCTGGAGCCACTGCCGCAACAAAACCGTCGGAAGTGACAATTAGCACAGCAAGCCCCTGGGAATTGAGCCTGTTGCAAATCTCCTCAGCAAGCTTTTGAGGGTAAGGCGCTCCAAGAAGCTTCACAAGTTTTCTTCCCTCTTTTCTCGCATTCTGTGCTTCCTGCTGGCTTACCTGTTTTGCAAGCACTTCCTGGAGCTTTTCAACTTCCTTCCCTCTCTCCTTCCAGTCTGCAAAGAACCTGAGTGCGGTGTCCTTCAGCTGCGCCTCAGGGACCTGAAGTGCGCTTCCCGCCTCCTTGATAAGCCGCTCCCGCTGCTGCACATATTCAACTGCCGCAGGGCCGCATTTTATGACAAGCCTCTCAAGCCCATCCTGCACGCCCTCTCTTTTCACTATTTTTATATACCCAAGCTCGCCTGTTTTTTTATTGTAATTATGCGTGCCACCGCATGCCTGGTGGTCAATGTCTCCAATGGAGACCACCCGAAGCTCTTTTCCAGGCACAGCCCCTCCCTGATAAAGCCTAAAGCCGTATTTGCCTTCAGCCTCAATGCGGCCAAGCACTTTTGTTGTGATTGGCAGGTCTGCAAGCACATAATTGTTTGCCCGCCTTTCAATATCATCAAGCTCGGCATCAGTTATTTTTTTGTAGTGGGTCAGGTCTATCTGCGCTTTTTTCTCGTCCTTGTATGAGCCTCCCTGCCAGATGTGCGGCCCCAAAACTTCGCGTGCGCACCTGTTTATCAGGTGAATTGAGGTGTGGTGCCTTGAAATCTGCCTTCGCCTTGCCCCATCTACAATGCCGCGCACTTTTTGCCCTGGCTTAAAAACCTCGGGCTTCTCAACCTCGTGCAATATCACGCCGCTTTCTTTTTGCACGTTTGGCACCCTTATCCCGTTTAGCGACCCAATGTCATATATCTGCCCGCCGCCTTCAGGGTAAAACGCACTTGCATCCAAAATCACCCACTTGCCTTTCACCGCCAGAACCATTGCGTCAAATTCCTCGACACTTTCATAAAAGAGCGTTTTTGTCTTTTCATGGCCTTCGACATCCACTTTGTGCTCTCCAGCCGGCCCAGCCTCATCATCCTTTTTCATCAATGTGTAGAAATTTTCAGGTATGGGCACTTCAATGCCTTTTTCCTTTGCAAGCTCGGCAACAAGCTCGACAGGTATGCCATCGGACTCGTACAATCTTTTTAGCTCATCAACTGAGATTGCCTTGCCTCGCGCAAGTAAGTTTGCAACCTTGCCCCTTCCTTTCTCCTTTCCTGCCATGAATTTCTTTTTTTCTTCTTCAACAATTGCGATGGCTGTTGGCACTCCACCTTCAAGCTTTGGAAACAGCTCGTGCAAATGGTGCGCATGCGCCTCCAGCACTTTGGCATAGTCAATGCCCATTGAAAATTCCTCGTCAAAGCCAAAAGTGCGGCGCAATATCATCCTAAGATTATATCCGCCCCCTGAGTTTGAAGGCAGCATCCCGTCGGTGGAAGTAAACAGGATGGTTTTCAAATGGTCTGCGCAGGCATAAGCCGCATGGAGGGGTGAAAACATATCAAGCAGCTCATGGGCGCCCATGCCAAGCTGCCTTGCAATCTTTTCCCTTTCGGCTCCAATATCCTCAACTTCGTCAGTGTTTAGCGAGCCAGACAGCTTCGCATACTGAAGGAAAAGCTTTTCATCTATTTTCACACCGGCACTTTTTACCAGATTCTGGGCTGCGCTGCCAAATGTGATATCATAAGAAATAGGGCTTCCATGCGTTATCCAGGCAAGCCGTTCCAAGCCTGCACCCATGTCAATGACTTTAGTTGAAAGCTCCCGCCCGCTTCCATCTGGCATCACCTCATACTGCATGAAAACGCAGTTGCCAAGCTCAAGCCCATCCGCAAAATATTCAATGCAGGGGCCGTAATTCCCTCCACCAATCCAGACATCCTCAAGAAAAACCAGGTGCGATTCATCAATGCCAAGGTGCGACAAATACCCCAAGTCATGGCTAATTGCCTCGTTCTTCCAGTAAAAGTCGCCGGTTTTTTTGTTGTTGAATGCCAACTGCCCAACCATTACAAAATCAGTGTAATGGCGTCCAGTGACACCGACATTTGAGACGTCTGAAAATCTTATGCATGGCTGTGGCACAATTACTGGGTTTGACTGTGGCTCCACCTCTCCTGAAACAACATAAGGCTGAAAGTCATTTACCGAGGCAATTGTGAAATACAAGTCGTCGCGCCATCTGGGAACGGTAGGGTAGGGTTCAACATAAGCATGCCCCGTCTTTTCAAAATAAGCCCTGATTTTTTTCCAAGTCTCTACATAGCCAAGGGGCTTTTTAGCCATTTTTTTGCCTATGAACCGGTATCCAATGCAGGATGGGTCAGAACACATCCCCCTTTCAGAAACCGACCAGAAAAAGCGCGAGCATTTTGTGCATTGCTGCCTTGTGTACCCCTTCTCAACCAGGGCATCGACTTTGAAGTGCTTTTGCCAGTCCTTCTTGAACTGCGCCCGCAGTGCGTCTTTTGATACCATACGCTCTCTTTTTGGCGTGCGCAAAATTATTAATTCATGGGTGGCAGGCTGCCAATCGCGCACATTTGCGCACACGCCCAAAATTGCAGTAACATGCCATTGCCAAATTCAATTACTGCAAGCAAATCTGCCAAAAAAGCAGCCTGCAAAACTCGCATCTGCCAGCCTGTCAAGCGCCTTTATGTTAAGTAGATGACAATCACAAGCTTCGTGCCCACTACTCTTAATCGGCCAAGGGGGAGCATGCCAACTTCAAAAAGGCAGCTTCAAACCAGGCGGCAACCCCTTGTTAGTGCTTATTCTTTTACTTCAACAGCACTCATTCTCTGAAGCAGTTTTTTCAACCTGCCTGCGCTTTCTGCGCCACTAACAATTGCCTCGACTATTTTTTCTGGTGTCAGCCTCTGTTCGCTTAGCAATCCTTTCAATTCATTAATTATCTCTTCGTTCCCGCCCTCAATTGCCTTGTAAAGATTGACATACTCAAGCCCTATCTTGCTTTTAATTAGTTCTTTGAGCTCATTGATTTTCACATCAAGCTCCTCTTCACCTGCTGCGCTCACGTCGGCTTTTTTCTTTTTTGTGGTTATTTTATTTTTGGGTTTTTTAGCAGTCAAAAGTTCTTTCTCTTCTTCTGTTATTATGGCAGTCTCCGGTTTCCCAGTTAACTGGCCGGCCAAATCGGTTGTTTGCGGCACCGCAATTTCCAATTTCCCTTTTTCGGTTTTCCTTTTCTCCGCAACCTTGCGCCTTGCAACTTCTTTATCAAACTCTTTTTGCGCCACAACCAGTCCCTTAACGCCATCAACCATCCCTGCGAGGTCGTCATATGCGCCCTCAACACCTTTGAGGTAGGCTCTTACATCAACAATTTTTGCAAACTGCTTTGCAAACTCCTCTTTTAGCTCGTTTATTTCCTTTGTGTCTTTATTTGCATATGCAATAAGTGTTGCGCCAAGAAGGGCAGTTACAACACCAAGCGTGCTTATTTCAAGTAAAGCCGCAGACGTAAAAACAGCCCCTGCAATGCAAAGTACCCCTGCGCCAATAATCGAGTTTTGCCTCCAAATCATGTTTCTTATCTTGTGCGCAAGCGGGGCGAGCGGTTCTGTGAGGTGGGAGATTTTTTCAGCAAGGCTTGTGATGATGTTTGTGCGCTTCATCAAAAGCCCAACGTCGCCAACAGGTGAGGCAGTGTCAGCGGCATCTGCAACGTAAACACTTGGGATTTGCTTCTCAACCGCATCTTTGCAAAAATACAAAAGCTCTGAATTGTTGTGTTTCAAATGCGCAGTGTTTACCGCCTTAACTAGATAGTAAGTCGAGAATTCCGATTCCCCTACAGGCTTCACTTCCTTTGGGAAGCTCAACGGTCTGTCAAATAGTGATTTTTTCCGAGCCTGTTGTTTGGACTCATCAGCAATGCCTTTCTCTTGCGAAATCTGTTTTTTCATGCCATCTCCTCCCAAGCAAACAAATGCGATAAATATAGTGGTAAAATTACTCTTTACATGAATATAAATCTTTGCCTACATTAAGAGCTCACGCCGTTTTCAAAACGCGGGCAAACGCATTTGCCCCAAGCGCAACCCTCAAACCGTGTTTTCCCAATTTTCTTCCAGAAAGGCATTTAAATTGGAATCATAATATCTAAAATAATCAGACATATCCAGAATCTTAGAGCCAATACTAGCATTTAGGCACAAGCAAAAAGTGGGGTGTAAGTTTATGTATCCGGTTTCACCGCAGGCATATGACAGGGCAATTACTGTGTTCTCGCCAGACGGCAGACTTTTCCAGGTGGAATATGCAAAGGAGGCTGTAAAGCGGGGGGCGACATCAATAGGCTTGGTGTGCAATGACGGGGTAGTCCTTGTTGCATACAAAAACACCCAGTCGCACCTGCTTGTTCCAGACTCAATGAAGAAAATCTTTGAAATAGATAATCACATTGCAGCAACCGCATCAGGCCTTATCGCAGATGCACGAAGGCTTGTGGATATAGGCAGGCTGGATGCGCAGCGCCACAAAATCACCTATGACGAGCAGGCTTCGGTTGAGCAGATAGCAAAAAACCTTTGCGACTTGATGCAGGTCTACACGCAGTATGGTGGCATCAGGCCGTTTGGCGTATCTTTCCTTATAGCCGGCATTGATAATGGCGTGCCAAAGCTCTATGAGGCAGAGCCATCCGGAGCCCTAACCGGCTACAAGGCGGCGGCAATCGGCATTGGCAAAAAGGAAGTCGAGGAGTTCTTTGAAAAGGAATTCAAGGAGAACATCTCACTTGAAGATGCAATTGCAATGTCTGTCAAAGCCTTGAAAAAATCAGGCGACTTGACGCTCAAGCCTGACACAGTTGAGATAGCCGTTGCCTCAACAAAGAAAAAGGAGTTCCAAATCCTCTCAAACAAAGAGGTTGAGAAATTCCTCAAGTGAGCATGCACTTGCGTAAACCCATGCGGCACCCCAAGCCGCAGGCGTTTGGCGCTTTTGCTGATTTTGCGGTTTTGCTATGACAAGCCTTGACAAGGCAATCATTGCCCATCTTGACTATGCCGGGGAGCGCTTTGAGATACTTGTTGACCCCGAGCTTGCGCAAGCCTATAAAACGGGGCAGAAAAAAGAGCTTAACAACGTTCTTGTGGTAGATGAAGTTTTCAAAAACTCAAAGACAAGCGAGCGGCACAAGTCCTCAAAGCTTCAGGAGGTTTTCCACACAACCGACGTGCAGGAAATCGCAAAGGCTATTTTTGAGCGAGGCGAGCTTCAGCTTACAACCGACCAGAAAAAGAAAATGGTCGAGGAGAAAAGAAAGCAGGTCATTGCCCTTATCGCCCGCGAGGCAGTCGACCCGAGAACCCATGCGCCAATTCCTGTCCTGCGCATTGAAAACGCGCTAGAGCAGGTGCGGGTGAACATTGACCCATTCAAGCCGGCCCAGGCGCAAATGAAGGAATTTGTTGATGCATTGAGGCCAGTGCTGCCCATAAAGTTCGAGCATGTGCGAATCGCAGTCAAGGTGCCGCCACAGCACGCGTCCAGGTCATACGGCACGCTCAAGCAGTACACGATACAAAAAGAGGAGTGGACGGGAAACGGGAGCCTCATTGTGATTGTGGAGCTTCCTGCCGGGCTGCAAGGGGAATTTTTTGACAGGATAAACAAAATAACTTCCGGGGATGTTGAGACAAAAACCCTTCCTTCCATTTAAAGCAAAAACGCCCTTCCATGCCCCGCAATCTCATCGCATCATCCAATAGTCTGCAACAGCACAATAACCGCACCCACCCAACTACCCCTTATCCCAATCACAATCAATATAAACCATTCATGGTAAATAAATCCGTAAAATGAGGAAAAATGAACAAGCAAATACAGAATTTGTGAAACAAGCTGTTTGCTAGAGACTCAGGCCAATAGTGCCGCCGGGCCCAATTCAAGCCGCAAAACTTATGCTTATTGCTTTTGTCAGGCGGCAGCCAAATTCCAAAAACACAAGGCAAGCACTGCGCTGGGTTTTTTCAGTGCATCGCTTGCCAAAAAAGCCGCAAACGCTTTTTCCATTCAAAAGGTGAAAATTATGAAACTCGTTGTTCCAGGGCAGCTTCTGTCGCAAAAGCCTCTCTCGCAGGCCTACTCATTTGTTGAAAACAACCAGACATTCGCGTCCGTCTTCTCAATGCAATCGGAAGACGGCCGCCTTGTGCCGCTCAAGGGTCCCTACGAGCCGATGCAAGAGGACCTTATTGTCGGCATTGTGGTGGATGTGAAGTTTGCAGGTTATGTTGTGCGGCTAAATTCCCCCTACACAGGCTTCCTTTCAAGCAGGGAGTGCGAGACCACATTCACAAGGGGGGATGTGATTATAGGCCGGCTGCTTTCAATAGACGAGGTTAAAAACATATCAATCATCGAGGCCCGCAAGCTTAGCGGCGGAAGGGTCATCATGTTCCCTCCAGTCAAGGTGCCACGCCTCATCGGAAAGAAAAACTCAATGATAAACATGATTCGCGCGGCAGCCGGCTGCGACATTGCGGTTGGCAGGAACGGGATTGTCTGGCTTTCAAACAGCGGCAACGTGGAGCTTGCAATCAGGTCTATAGAGATGATTTCGCAGCAGGCCCACATCCCCGGCCTGACTGACAGGGTGGCCGCGTTTTTGAAGGAGCAGACTGGCAAGGACGTTGCGCTTGAAGTCCCTGAGCCAAAAGATGCGCCAAGAAACCATGCAAGAGGATTTCACAAGGAGGGCCTCAAGGGCCGGGAAGGGGAGTTTTAGCCGCAATCAAAATGGGGCTTAAAAAATCAATAAAGAACCCTGAAAATAACCCCGAATAATGAATCTAAATTATCTTGAAATTATATTCCAACTGGTGATAAAATGGGAGAAAAACCGCAATTAATAATTGATGGCAAGCGCGCTGATGGCAGGGGAATGGCAGACCTGAGGAACATAAAAATCCAGGCCCATGTCCTGTCCGAGGCAAACGGCTCTGCTCTTATCGAATGGGGCAACAACAAAATCCTTGTCGGAGTGTTTGGCCCGCGCGAGTGCCTCCCAAAACACACCCAGTCGCCATACCGCTCTGTAATAAAATGCAGGTACAGCATGGTCCCTTTTTGCTCAAAGGAGGAGCACGGGCGCTCGGGCCCCTCCCGCCGCTCAGTGGAGCTTTCAAAAGTCATCCGCGACGCGTTTGAAAACGTAATTATCGCCGAGGCATACCCGAAAACCCAGATAGATATCTACATAGAGGTCCTGCAGTCGGATGGCGGCACAAGGTGTGCTGCAGTCACAGCCGCTGCAGTTGCCCTTGCGGATGCAGGCATACCGATGAAGGATCTTGTGTGCGCTGTTGCAGTGGGAAAAATTGACGGCCAGGTGGCTGTAGACTTCTCAAAGGACGAGGACAATTACGGCCAGTCCGACATGCCTGTGGCTTTTGCACTAAGGAACAATGACATACTGCTGTTCCAGATGGACGGCC
>VGKX01000018.1 GCA_016866895.1 Candidatus Parvarchaeota archaeon | reverse complement strand
AAAAGTTCCAGCCTTTTTTTATTGTGGGGTTTCTTGCCTTAAAGTTGACCTGGGAATCAGTCTGAGTGTCAAGTTTTGTCTCAATCCTGCAGTTTTTAGAGCTGTACATCCACCAGCCGCCATACATTGCATGGTAATATGCCAGGTTCTTTTCTCCTGTGAAGACGTCATTGCTTTCAGGCGGCGTGTTTGTCGTCTTTCCGTCCTTGACAGTAACTCCGTAATACTTCTCTTTCAATGGCGAGAAGTAATACGCGGCCTTGATTGAAAAGTCCTTGTCATTGCTGTAGCCGCACGTGTTTGTGTATCCATCCCGCCTTCCCATGTCAATAAGGGGAATAACATTCCAGCCTTTGAAAACCTGAAAAGTCAACTTGCCTGTCTCGGCACTGTAATCTCCGTACGTCTGCAGGGCCTGGCCAAATGCCACGCTTGAAAGCATCAGAACTGCTGCCACAATCCCAAAAAATATCCCATTCATAATTCCAATCCTCCAAACACCAGAATAGAGCTACTGATACCCTCAAGCAGGCAATGGCGGCGGTGGCGGTATGTCCCCCCCTCCGTTTCCCCCATTTCCGCTGCCCCCGCCGTCATTTCCTCCGTTTCCGCCATTGGGCGGGCTTGGAGGCTGCGGCGGGTCTTCCCCCCCGTTTGGGTTGGTGTTTGTGCAGCCAAAAGACAAAAGCAGGACAAAACACAGCGCAAGTGCGACAATTGATTTTATCTCCATAATCAGCTTTGCGCCTCCCCATATTTATATTTTGGCATGTTTTTGTGCGGTTCGGGGGAGCGGGGCAGTTTTTTGCTCTCTTCCAAAGCTTCTAGGGCTGCTCTGTGTAATCCTCGTATGTGCTGTCATTGAAAGAGTAAAGAAGCCTGTCGCCTTCAATTTCCATTTCATTTGGCTCTTGCGCAGAATTAGGCATGTACTCCGATGAGCTTTTTTCTGCCCCTGCCTTTGGTAATATTCTTGCGCTTTTTTGCAAATCAACATGCCACACTTTTTGCCCAAAAGAAAAAATCACATAGGATTTTTTGGATGCCCCGATGCCCACCCTGGCATCGTTGCTTCCAAGGCAGCGCAGCATTGAGCACAAAAGCACCGCCTTTCCAACATCGTCGCATGCGCCTGCAGCTTCAACATCCTCAAACGAAAGCCAGAAATTGATGGGCATTTGGACCGTGGGTATTTTTGAAACATGGGCAATGGCCCTGTCGCAGGCAGCCAAAAAGTCGTTTTCAAAAATGTAGGGGTGGAACTGGGACTCAATTTCCTGCGAAAGCGCCACGATTTTTTGGTCATGTGGCCTGATTAGAGTCTTAAGCTCTGTTATGGACTTTGTTTCCTGCTCCTCTATGTATTGCTCGTATCTTGCCAAAATGCGCCTTAAAATTTCAAGCTCGTGCCTTAAGCCAGCCTCCTGCTGCTCCATGCTTTTGGCTGAGGCAACTGAAGCCTGAGCCTCCCCTTCACTCTTTTTTTTCAGCCCGCCTTCCTTGAAAAAAGGCAAGTCAACCATAATTCTCTCCCACAAAATGTGTTAGAAATTAGGTGTTGCGTGGTATAATAACCTTTGGCTATTGTAAGGCATTATTTTTTTGTGGGAAAAGAAAACCCTATATGTATCTTTTGCAGGAGGCAAAGGCAACAAGCACGTTTCTTGTGCACTGGGGTGTTGCAGGCTGGCTCATTGAAAGAAGATAACTTCCTATGTTTGCATAAGTGCATCCCTGCCCGCCAATCGGGTTGCAGATGCCGCTGCTGCAAGACATTGCAACAGTCTGTCCGTTGCCACAGGCCAATGTTGCGCTTGCAGGGCTGGTGCCTGCGTATGTGACGGACGGGGCAATCTGGTAGTTTGGCTCTATCACAGGCGGCGCATAGATTATGCACGTTCTATTCGCGCCTATGCTCACATTTGATGGCAGCGTGCAGCTAAATCCCGTGGTGTGCATTGCCTTGATTTGCTTGTTTAGCTCGACTGCAGCCGCAGCGTCAACAACAAGCCTTGAGACGTGCGGCTCGCTGTTTGTCTGTGCCGGGTTCATCACCGCGTTTGCAGGGTCAAACGTTGTTGTCCAGCCAATGCTTGTTGTGGCATTTGTGCAGGCAACAACCTGACTTGCATTGTTAATGCAAATTGCCTGCACCGGATAGCTTGACCCCCTGCTTGCATTATAGTTTGCAAGTGCAAGGCTTGTCGAGTTGAGGGTGCAAGACGCTGGAATGCCGCTAGTTGGGTTGACCTGGACTGCAAGCGAGTCATTTGCAAAAAGGATGTTTCCCTGGCAGTTTAAGACACTTGAGTTGAACATGATATTTATTGCCAGTGTGCCTGTGAAAAATGCTGCAGGGGCTGTAATGCTTGCATCCCTTGCAACTGTTGCAAGCGGCGGGATTGACTGGCCCCAGTTTGCCCCTGGCGTGAGCACAAAGCCGTTGTCAAGGGATGCAGACACAATGGAAATGGGGATGCTGTCGCCGTTGTTCCTTATTACAAACTGCACTGGGACTGTCTGGCCGGGGTTTATGTTTAACGGATTCGGGGACAGTGAAATGATGTCTGGGCTGATAGTTTGCGGGTCCCGGACAAGAATTGAAATGCTTGAGAAAGTTGTTGGCGGATTCCAAACATACGGCTCATACTTGTATTTTTCAGTGTAGGCGCCAGTCTCCTCAAGTTTCATAATGGCCCTGCACACAAGATTGCTTACACTTGAGTAGGCAGTATAATCTCCTGTTCCGGCTGCTGCAAATGTTGCCGTGCCAACACTTTCAGGGTTTCCTGTGTCTTCAAAACCAATTGCCCCGCGCTCAACCCGTATTTTGGCATCCGCCTTGCAAAAGAAGTTTGTTGGCGAGTTGCCATTCTGGTTAACTCCCATATTGGCTATATATGGGTGGTACTTTGTTGTCTCATCATAGAGCGGAACCAGCTGATCAAAAATAAGATTAAAACTTTTTATTATCGGGTTACTTGCATTTATCCCGTCTGTCAGTGCCTGATCCCATTTAATGGGTGCATTATATGTGTTTGATGCTGGCGGCGGCTTTGGCCTTGCACCGCCATCCCAATCATCGGCCGGGAACGGAGTTTTTGATGTAAAAACACTGTCAGCAGCCCATTTCGAGTCTGAAGCAAATGAACCTACCAGGTTTCCAGGGCAAACAACATCCCCGCCAGTCAAATCATTCAGGTTTGCGTTTCCACTTGGGCTGTAAAGTATCCTTGTGCCTGTGCTTGACAAACCAACAGTTGCTTCTATAGAAAGCCGCGTGTTTAATGTTATCGGGGTACCGTAAACAAATTCGGTGTCAAATTTAGACACCGTAGTGTTAAGCGCAAATTGAGGCATTGTTAACAAGCAAATAACAATGGGAAAAATCAGTGCCACTTTGGCTGCCGTTTCGTGCCGTTCAACTATTTTTTTTAGCTTGCGCATTTTACGACCCACAGAGGCTACTTGAACAGCATCCATCTCAAATCCAATGTCACTTTGTCAAGATTCCGTATCTTCCAATCCGATGGCATATCTGTTCTTGTTGCAGTTGTGGCAAGCAATCCAAGCATTAGGTTTTCGTTGAGTGTGTAATACGCTCCAACGTTAAGGCTGACTTCCTTGTCCCGCCCGACTCCGGCACTCTGCATGAACATCACGCTTCCAACCTGTTCCTGCAGGCTAAACTGCGAACCCAAATGTTTTTTCTCCCCGCTTGCCTCATAAGTTGATTTATACTCGAATTTTATCGCTTTATACTTTGCTCCAAGGCCCACAGTTACAAATGCGCTGTTGCCAAACAATTCTGATGAAATGCCTGTAAGGCCTAAGTCAAGCTCCCCAATCTTAAGCCCAACCGGCCTGTAGGTTTCAAGCCCTATTTTCCAAGATGCCTTATCATTCTCAAGTATGGCTCCAAGCTGGACCACTCCTGCTGGCGAAAGCATGCTATACTCAAGCCCCAGGCGCTCTATGTTGTCCGGGCTTTTTATCCGCTCGATTATCTCATTTTCAGTCATTATCACATAATCTTTGGTTCCTGTCTCATAGGTTGCGGTAATCATGTAAAGTGGCGCAAACAACCCGGCTTGATATGCTTTCCCATTTTTTACAGCTTCGCTGTATTGCCTTGCAGCCTCAAGCGAACCTGCTGAAAATTTAACCGACTGCACGCTCTCAACTTCCTTGATTTTTATCCCAAATCCCCCTTCTTTTAAAATGTTTGGCACAACGTTTTTTGCAAGGGTCGAACCTGAAAACAAACCCCCTTGCGCATTTCTCCAGGTGTTGTTTTTTATGTCCTCTATCGTGTACCCAAAAAGCAATTTCCATGCCTGCGGACTGTCGCCGTGCTTCCGCAGTATTGCGTTTATCTCACCAATCGACACGCCCTCTGGGTGGCTCGGGCTTTCTGTTAATGCCTTAAGCAAATTGTCGGTTTTGGAAGTTTTCGTGTTTAGCGAGTTTATCAAGCCGCCAAGGCCTATTGAAATTTCGCTTGGGCTAAGCCCCAAGTCTTTGCTTTTAATATATGCCATCAGATTTCCCTGGACTTTTTTTATCTCATCAGCAATATTCTCTATTTTTTTCACATCTGCGGGGTCATTGCTATTGTAAAATCCAAAAAGCGGCGTGCCAAGTATGTTAAATGGCGACTCAAGCTGCCTAAATACATCCGGGGTTGTTTTATTAAGTACTGTGGGCTCAGTTCTTATTGGGGTTGTGCCAAGGTCAAATGCCGTCCAATCACCGCTAATATTGGACTGCACCGAGTGGTCCTCACCACTAATCTGTTCAAATCTCGTTCTTAAGTCCTCGGCAAGCGTTTTATATGTAATCCCTTCCCTGTAAAGCGGAGGTGTTTTCAATGCCATCCCCCTGCTTGTTTCTATGCTTTCAATGGCATCGCGAAGCGATTTGAGCAGCATCCCAACATCCCGGTTATCTTTTTGTCCCGGCTCCATCTCATCATATAGCCTGTTTCCATATCTTATCAGGACGCTTGCAGCCACCTCTTTTTTGTCTTCTTCCCCATCTTTGATAATTTGCCACAAAGTGCCGACATAAGTCAAATGGGCTTCAGTGCCTGTCCCAGGTTTTTTGTAATCAAGCATTTTCCCCACACTTGCCTCAAGTTCATCAAACGCCAAATCCGCATAGCCGTTTATGACAAGCTGCGCGCTCCATGCCTTGTAAGCCTGGTTGGACCAAGCTTTCTGTACAAGATTGGAGCCTTCCACGGTTTCGCTTTTTATGCTCTCAAAGAAATCCGCAGTTTTTTTTGCAACATACTCCTTGTCAGAAACAAACGCGTCTGCTGCAAACATCAGCTTTATATACGCTACTCTCATCCTAGCCGAATTCCCGCTGTCGGTTATCCTCTCCTTGTAAATCCTTTCAATGTCCCCAAGTTCAAGGTCAATATTTGGCATCCCGCAGGCATCTTTTAATTGCGATATGTTGCCCAACAACTTGGCTGTTTCACTATCGTTTATGCCGGTTGCTTCATTCCTGATAATCGGCAAAACCGCATTTTTTGCAAGTAAAGCCACATCCGAGCCGGAAACCAGCTCTTCCAAATCGGATTTTCCAATTTTGCCTTCTTTATGCAGTTTATACACAGAAACCTGCAATGAATCTATGCATGCGGCTGCGCTTTTGACAAGCCCTTCAAGGCTTTTCGTATCAAAAGTTGCAATCTTTTGTGCGTACATGTCAGAAAAAACATCATTCATTAAACTCAACGAAGCGCCATAAAAACTGCCGTGCAATGAGTGGTCATTGGCATGCTCCAAGTTTGAAATCTTTTCATTGGCTTTGGAAAACAGGTTTGTAAACTTCACGTCCGAGAAAATCTTCATTTTTTCCTGTCCTGAAAGTTTTGCAATGTCATTTTTCAGATAATTAGCCATTTCCTGCAAGACCGTTGCTGTTTGGGCGCTTGTATTTGCTTTAGAAAACGCTTCTGCAAGCTCAAGGGCTTTTTTTTGCGCAGCCTCAAGCCCAATTGCAACTGCTGGCGTGTCCTCCTCTCTTCTTTTTTGCATCATAGCCATCTATTAACACCTATTGCGCTTCCTGCCTTTCCCAATATGCGTCTATCCGAACGATTGCATCTGCCCTAAACTTATTCAAATCGATATTTGCAACCCCCATCTCATCTCCTATTCTCTCAAGCAGGACGCCTCTTTCCCTAAGCGCTGCCTGTACCATAGGATTCCCAATATCCATCTTCAGGTATACTCCCTTGCCGTTTCTGTCTGTAACTGCCTGCCCAATTGTCACTCCATCCAAAACCACGTCCCTTCTCTCGCCCGCCCCGCCACTTTTAACTATGGCTTGGGCAAAACTTTTTGAATCCGGGTCGTGGCTCTCATCAAATAATTCCAGGGTTCCAGCCTTTGCATCCCATTCTGCAATAACATAAGTGAATTTAGGATTTGAGTGAATATTCCCCAATGGGGCCTCCAGGGTTCGCTTGTTGGATGCATCCAAATCTATGCGCGCAGTCATTATGCCAATTCTTGCAATGTCATCAATCGCCGTGTGGGCAATAAGCCTTGCACTTGATTTGCTAACCACCTGCACGCTTGCCTCCGGCGTGGTGATTGTCTCGCCAAATGCGTTTTTGTAGCTGGCCTGCATCTTCAGGGCATAGCTTCCGGAGCCTGGCGTGCTAAATGACACAGTGCCGCTTTTTCCATCCAGCTGCGGCCTTTTTATGGCATCCTGCCCTATTTCCGTCCTGTTGCCTGCCTCATCCTCAAGCCATGCCTTGAGAGTAAAATTATTTGCAAACTGCGCCCCAGTCCTGTCAATCGCCCCGTTGTCCTTCACGGAAAGCCCAATCCTAAAGTCAACGCTGTTTCCTTCCTTGGAAGCCTCAATTGGGCCTTCAATGGTGCTTAGCTGCAGCGTGACATCTGCTACCAGGCCAACTTCAGCCCCCCTGTTCAAGTCAAGATAACTGTTTTTTCCTGTTGCCTTGTGCCTTGCCAAAAACGCGTTCATTTCCCTGAACTTGCCCTTGTTGAGCACGAACTGGCCAAAGCTTCCCGCCCCGGTTTTCTCAAAATCCAGGATGCTTTTTTTGAGGTCAAGCACTCCCTTGTCGTTGTACACAAGAAGCTCAGTTGCCGCTTTCTGGCTGTTTTTTGCAAGCATCTCGTACATGTCATGCACGCTTGTGTCAACATGCTCCCCCTTTGTCTCAACCATTCCAGTTATATCAACATTGAACTTCCTGTACAAGTCCACAATCCCCTTTGCAGTCACAGCGGCTCGCTCAAGGGCAAGCCTGTCGTTGCTCCCCTTCTGCCTTTCATAAAGCCTGAGCATTTCGGTATACTCATCAAAAGCTTTCCTGTCATTTTTCTTCACCTGCGCCAGGTAGCCTTTCTTTTCCTCTGCCCCCATGTTGCTTAAGTCTTCTCTAAAATAGTACACGTCCGGATTGAGGACTTCCATTGACGCCTTTCCAACCACCTGAAGCTTCTGGCCGTTTTGCTCAAGCTTGGTGTAGACTTCCTTGAGAATCGGCCTGACCTCGCCAAACTCTGATGCGCTTAACGCCGTTCCATCAAGCATCTTTTTTGCAATCTGCTGCGCGGTTTGCTGCTCCATCCCATGCAGTGTCAGCAGGTTGGAAATGCCGCGCATATAAACAAGCTCGCGGGCTTTCTTTTCATCGTCCGGCTTTACCCTAAAGTCGCGCCTGTAGTCCATTGGCACAAACACAGAAACGTCAAAATTCTCCCGCGTTCTCTCCTTCACCTGCGTCAGGGCGTTTTCCCCAGTCACAGTCGGGACAAAATCCAGCCCAGGCGTGCCCATGCGCGTCTCTGTCTGAAGACTTGCGCTTTCAATTGGGAAAGGCAAATTAGAATTGAGCCTGTCTGCAAATCCCGCCAATTCAGACTTTGCCTTTAATATGTTTTCCTCATCCCCGACCCTGCTTTTGTATACAGTTGCAACGCTGTTCCTGAACAGAGCATCCTTTATCGCTGCCTCTATGTTCTCAAGCCTTTTTGAAAAATCCTCAAGCGCCACTTTGTTTTGCGCTGTCGTCTCATTTTGAATGAGCTGCCTTGCCTCGCCAACACTTTCAATTATGCCACCAACAAATCTCTGCCCGCCCCTACTGTAGCCTATTTGCTCTTTCAAAAGGTAGAAATCCAGCTTCTGGCCTGCTTTGAGCTTTCCAAGCTCGCCAATAACAAAATTAGTGTTGTCCTGCACCTTCTGAAGCGCGCTTTGGAGCTGCGCACTAACCTGCTCCCTTGGCTTTTCCTCCTGCTCCACAAAGCGGTTGTAGCCCATCCAGTCACTCCCAATCAGCCTTTCATTTTCAGGGCTCATATTACGCTTGCCAGCTTTATAATATTGCTGGATTTTTGCATGCAACTTTTTAGCAGCCCACTGAAGAACCTCGGTGCGGGAGCCATCTGCTTGAGCTGGTGGAGGAGCACCGAGGCAGGCTCCCCCTAAAGGACACTACATCACACTTCCCCTTCCAAAATCCAAATCCCAGCCAAAATGCAAATTTATTTAACCAAAGCAATCCAAACAGGTGCCATGAGAATTTCGCTTCTTTTCATTGCCTCAATATTTTTTCTTGCGACTGCAAACATGCCGCGTGCCCAGCCTTCCTGCACGACAACCTCGCAGTGCGCAGAGGGCTTTTGCATAAATTCAACGTGCACTGTCCCGCAATTTGGCAACTACTCAGTCAGCGGCTTGTGCTCAAAAACAACCGATTGCAGCAGGGGCTTTTGCCTCAATTTCACCTGCATTGTCCCTGCCCCGGCAAAAGCATCTGCGGCAGCCGGATTTGGGGCGTGCAAGGGATTTCTAAACACCCTGACTGGCGGCAAGGGCCTGTTTTGCGACCTGTGGTTCCATGTCCTTGTTATGCTTAGTGCGATTGCAGCCGCCCTTGCAAGAAAAATCAAATTTCCTTTTGCAAGCATTGCAGCTTTTTTTGTCCCAGTGCTTGCAGGGTATCTTGCTGAGGCAGCCATTGGGCTTGGGGTAGCCTTTATCTCAATAGTCTACCTGATGGCAATTTCACCTGGTAGGCAAAGCCAGCAAGGGGGCAATGGCAACTTCGCATCGCAGCAGTGGCAAAAGCCAACAGGCAATGATGGTTTTAGGCTGCCTGATTCACAAGATGGCAGCGACTTTGGGCAAAAAGAAGAGTAGAAAATGCCAATGAAGATAAGAAAAGAACTGGGAAAACGGCAAGGAAAATTAAAACATAGTAACAAGACAGGCCCTATTGTTTGGCGTTTCTTACAAGTTCCACGCCAGCAAGCTTTTCGCCTGCAAGGTAGGAAATCAGGGCTTTTCCTGACAAGCTTATGTGGCCTATTTTTGACCTGTCCACCCCGAACTTTTCAATTGCCGCGATTGTGTGCCCGCCGCCAGCCAGGCTAAATGCCTTGCTTTTTTCAATGGCATCAAGGATTATCCGCGTCCCGCCTTCAAAAGCAGCCTGCTCGTAGACTCCAGCCGGGCCGTTGATTACAATCGTCCCTGCGCCAAGCAGAATTTCTGCAAATTTCTTTGCAGAGGCAAGGCCAATGTCCATAATGGGCCCGTTGCACGGAAGCATTTCAGTCTTGCACTCAATTCTTGACTGGCCAACCAGGTATGCAACATCCTGTGGCAGCAGTATTTTTTCCCCGTATTGTGCCAAAAGCTCGCGGGCTAGGCCAACATGCGCAGCAGCACCGATTTCCTTCAAATAGCTTTCAGTTGCAAACCCGAGGTTTTTGTCAGGCGGCAGCCACGACTTTATCATCAGGTTTCCAAGCACTCCGCAGGCAATAATCGCATCGGCTTTGCCTTCTGCCAGGAACTTTTCCATTATCCCAATCGAATCTTCAGGCTTTGCCCCGCCCATGACAAATACAACCGGCTTTTTCCCAGAGTACACCCTGTCAAGCGCCTCAAGCTCGGCCTGCATCACGCGCCCCGCCACCACCGTCTTTTCAAAAAAGCCTACGACCGAGGCATGCGGCCTGTGGGAAACAGAAAAGCCGTCAAGCACGAATATGTCGCAAAATTCGAAAAGCTCCTTTACTATCTGTGAATTTTTCGCATCCTGAACTGACTTGTATTTTGTCTCATCCTCAACCATCCGCACATTGTCAAGAAGAATTATCTGGCCGCCATATAGCGCGCCAATCGCAGCCTTTGCCGAAGTTCCGCACACGTCGGCGATATATGTAACCGGCTTTCCGACATGCTTTTCAAGAAGACGCGCATGCTGCTCCAGGTGCAAAAAATCATAATCTCCCTGCCTGCCCTGGTGCCCAAGAACCACGACTTTTGCCCCCTTGTCGGAAAGCTCCCTTACGGTTTTTGCATGCTGCACAAGCCTGTCGCTTTCTTGTATTGCCATTGTTTTCTTGTCCACGGGGCAGTTGATGTCTATGCGCACAAACACGCGCTTGTTTTCAAAATTCACATCATTCATCGTAATCATAAAAACACCCAAAACTGAAATGGCCTCGGACTGCATAGACATACAATAATATACAATGCGCAGGCATTGGCAAGCAAGGTTACGCAAGCCTGTGGCGCAAACCCCATTTATCGTTGGTGCGCAAAAGTATTAAACTTGCTTTGCTTGTAAATCATTACTGCAAATGCAAATGCCGGCTTGATATAATTCGGGGTGTTTATGATGAAAATCGCCATTAGCGGGTTTGGAAGGATTGGCAGGCTTGCCCTGCGCGTCATTGCTGAAAAAAAACTTCTTGGAAAAAAGCTGGATGTTGTTGCAATCAACGATACTCACGACCCAAAAGCGGTTGCGCATCTTTTCAAGTACGACTCCACTCACGGAAGGTTTGGGGGGCAAGTCGGACTCACACTCGGCTCAACGCCTCCAAGTGCAAGCCCCGACTCGGGCAATTCGCTTTTAGTTGACGGCTTGACAATACCCATAATATCCTCCCGCGACCCTCTGGCGCTGCCCTGGAAAAGCCTTGGGGTTGAAGTTGTCCTTGAAGCAACAGGCGCATTCACAGACCGCGACGGGGCAACAAAGCACCTGACTGCTGGCGCAAAAAAAGTCCTGATTTCGGCCCCTGCAAAAAACCCAGATGTCACAATAGTGCCCGGGGTAAACGACAAAATGTACAAAAAATCCGAGCATAAAATCATCTCGCTTGCCTCCTGCACGACAAACTGCCTTGCGCCAGTTGCAAAAGTCCTGCATGACAACCTGGAAATAAAATCAGGCTTCATGACAACATGCCATGCCTACACAAACGACCAGAAGGTGCTTGACGATTTCCACAAGGACTTGCGAAGAACCAGGGCAAGCGCAGCAAACATCATCCCAACATCAACAGGCGCTGCCAAAGCCATTGGCGAGGTAATACCTGACTTGAAGGGAAAACTTGACGGCCTGTCGCTTCGCGTGCCAGTCATTACAGGCTCAATCAATGACCTGACTGTGATTGTGGGCAAGCAGACTACAAAAGACGAGGTAAATTCCCTACTTAAGGAAGCATCAGAAAAGCCGCCTTTGAAAGGCATACTTGGCTATACGCAAGACCCAATCGTTTCTTCTGATGTAATTGGCGACCCTCACTCAGGTATAGTGGACGCTGGCTGCACCTATGTGATTGGAAACAGCGTCAAGGTGCTCACCTGGTATGACAACGAGTGGGGCTACACAAATCGGCTTGTGGATGCACTGGAAAAAATCCTCTAGGCCTTAAGTCAAGTGTCCTCTAGCATCTTTGGCATCTGCAAACCCTAGGGCTTTTCAAACCCGACAAGCTCGTCATCAGCCTCAACAAGCACCCTTGTCTTTTTCTCCCTGTCCTCCGGCTTTTTTTCCTCGGGTTTTGCTGCCTTTTTCTCCTCGGCAGACGCGTCCGTCTCAGTCGCTGCAACTTTCCCGTTGTCGCTCTCCTCGCCTTTTTTGCCGGCGCCTTTTCCTGCCGCCTCGCCGCTTTGGGCTTCAAATTCCTCTTGTTTTCTGACTCCAACCACTTCGCCAACGTCAATCACGTGGTCGGAGGCATCATA
>VGKX01000017.1 GCA_016866895.1 Candidatus Parvarchaeota archaeon | reverse complement strand
TGGAGGATATTGCAAGCGAATCTGGCGAGACCCAGACAAGAGTGCCGGATTTTGCAGCCCCGCCAACGGTTATTGAAACCTGCTTTCCCACACTTGAATTCAGAAGCTCAAATGTCGTCAGGGGCACTTTTGAGCTTGTCGTGATGTTTTTTTGCCTTGAGACCAGTTTCTGGTATGTGATTTTCCCTGCATTATCTGAAACCCAAATGGTGTCAAACAGCGCCCGCCTGCTGAAGTTCTGTACTATCACTGTTGCCTTGCCTGGCTGGACTGAAGCCTGAGTGGCAGCGTTAAAAAAACCGTAGCCGTTTGAGTAAAGAGCAACCGAAGCGACAGGCGCAGTGAGCTGGTATTGGACTTGCTCCTGAGGCGGCATTATTAAGGCGCCAGATTGGCCGGCAAATGCCAGGCCTGCCATTAGCAAGGGTAGGAACAACAATAATGCGAATTTGCAGCTGAGTAGATTGTTGCCCATGAAAACAGATTGCATTGCTTGCCCTTTATTTTGGCATTTCCAGAGGCTTTGCGCACTTGCTCCTGGGTTTGTATTCAAAAATAATCTGCTCATTTTACCACCCCAAATAGGTCTTAGGCCGACCTCTAAACAGAACAAGAAAGGATAGAAGGCCGGGTTTTAATAAAACCCTTGGTTTTGATTCGGCACTAAACGCACGCGGTTTTTAGCTTGGAGTTTTAGCGCCATATTCTGGAGTGGGTTGCCTGAGTGGTTTTCTAGCAGGATTTCTAGCAGGGTTTCCGGAACTATTCGCAAATTAAGCGAGAAAACATCATACAAGTAAAAAAATAGATAGAGTATGAAAATAATTATTGAAAAAAACTTATTGAAAAAAGAAAGATTTGGGCTTGCGCCCAAAAAAAGCGGTTTCTCAGGCCTGCACGTCTTCCTGCCCTGGTGCCTCTTCTTGCGCAGGTGCCTGGCTTTCAGGCGCTGGCGCAGATGCCTCACCGGCTTTTTGCGCGATTGCAAACCTGCGCCTGACATCTGTCACCTTGACCTTGCAAGTCTCGCCCATGGCAGCGCCTGGGACAAAAATGACAAATCCGTCCTTTTTGGCAATTCCGTCGCCCTTGGCGGCAACTGCCTCGATAGTAACGTCAATCTCATCTCCGACCTTGACTGGTTTTGGGCCCATGTCTGCGCCTCCAAACCCTCCGCCAAAGCGTCCTCTTCCGCGTCTTTCGTATCCACCGTCTCCGTCCATGCTTTTCAACTCCGTTCTTTGCTTTTGCAAATTTTTTCTTTTTGCCGCACCTGCCTTAAGCAAGGACGCAGTTTATGCGGCCGCATAATGCAAGGTTGCTGCAAGCCCCAAGGCGAACCTTCTTTCAAATTCCTTCAAAAGTAGGCCGTAAAAAGCCCAGGAAGCGGGCAATATATGGCTTTTGCTGCTTAAAAAACTATCTTCCAGCAATAGCGCTATTTTAGCGCGGCTTTTGCTGCCTCCAAGTCGCCAGGCTTTATTGCAACCTCGACAACCCCCTTGTGCTTTGAGAGCAGATATACGCACTCTATGTCCACGCCGTTTCTTGCAATGCGCCTTGTCAGCTTTGCAAGCTCCCCGGGGTTGTCGTTAAGCTTGACTACCAGAAGCTCCCCTGCCTTGACTGTGAATTTTCCCTTCTCAAGCTCCCTTTTGGCAGTTGCAATGTCGCTAGTCACAAGGCGTATGACGCCGCCATCCTCATTCCCTTGCGCGCATATTGACTCGATGTTAACGCCGCAGCCGCCAAGTATCTGGCAAACGCTGGCAAGAACGCCGACCTTGTTTTCGGTTATGATGGTAAGCTCCTGCATCGTATACCCACCTCCAAAAATTATTGCCTTTCCACGCTAATAAATCTTTGTCACGGACAGATGACGAAAGGGGAAAAAAGAAAAAATAAAAGAGGGGAGGGATTGGAGGCCCTTTTCCCGCCCTCTTTTTTGGCGCTTTTTCAGCAATGCCCAAATGCCAACGCGGCTGCACGCGGCTTTGCTCAGACTGAGGAGAAGGCCCCTGAAACCTCCCGCTCAATCTGCCTGCACCGCTCTATTGCCGCCTTGAGGACTTCCCCCATGCCCCATGCAAGCTCGATTTTGTCTGCAAGCAGGTTTGCAGCCTCAGTGCCTCCGCCTTTTGACGCCACCCTTTTCCCATAGTCCGCAAATTCTTCGCCGCTTATTCCAAGGGAATTGAGGGTGGAAAGCGACTTTTTGAGCACAAGACCCCGAGAAAGGCCTTTGGAAAAGCCCTCCTGCTCAAAGACAGACTGGCAGGAGGAGAAAACAGCGTGGGCCAGGATGCCAGGCAGGCAGCTTGCACCCGTCCAGGCTGCAAACTGGCGCTCCCCAATCTGCTCAAACTCGCCAAGGCAGCCAAAAAAGCAGCGCAGAGTTTCCATGTCTTTTTCAGTGACCTTGCCAGAGGCTGCAAAACCGGTGAAGGATTTGCCTTCCCGCGCGTTTATGTCAGGCATGCACCTCACAACCTTTGCTCCAGTTAGCCTGCTTTCAAGGTATGCAACCGACACGCCGTTCATCACAGAAATGACAAGCTTTCCGCTGCATGCGCCGCCCAGGCTTGAGAAAAGCCCTTCAAGTGCCTCCCGGTTGGGCTTTATTGCAAGCACCACAATGTCAGCGCCTGCAGCCTCCAGTGCCCCATATGCGCTGCCTGCCACCCTGATGCCCGTGCCTGAAAGCTGCAAGGCTTTTGAGGCATTGTCCCCGCATGCAACAATCCGGCTTGCATCAATTTTCTTGCTTTGATGCAGGCCAAGGGCAAGTGAGTTTCCCATGTTGCCTGCGCCAATTATTGCAATGCGCTTTTCCGCCAGCGCATTTGCGCTGGATTGCCCTTCACTTGCATTTTCAGTTTCCATATGGCACCTTCCGTTTTTTCCAAGAAGCTTCCCGAAAAATATGCTAGCCTTGTAGGCAGCATGGAAGAAAACCCCTTTCCTTCACCTCAATCACTTTCATTGATTTCATGTATTGCACCTCGTTTTTTATTGTTTTTATTTTTTTTTGTTTTTTTATTTTGTATTTTTTGTTTTCCCTGAAATCTGTTTTGCGCCTGGAAGCCAGGCAAGGTAAAACCTAAACAGAAAACATGATTTATTTTATTAAATGCCAGAATGGCAAGTTGTCAAAATAGTGGGCAGGCTACTGCCCTGGCTTTTCCAAAACAGGTGCTAAAACTAGGTTCTGGCGCAGGCTAGCTTGAGTGCCAAGTGCGGCTTCAAGTGTTGCAAGCAGCAATGTCAGAAAATCCTTTTTTGCCTGTGCCATAATTAGATTTTAGGCAAGGGAGTATATAAAACTGTCTGAAATTCCAAGGGTATTTGCAAACCTTTATAACCTAAGTTTCCGCAATATTTGCTGGCAGGGTAGGTCGGGGGACCAGGGGCCCCTTGTTGCTGCAAATCCCCTTATGGCAGGACCGATTTACGTCCCAAGGCGTCCTAACAAGTGCAGTGCCAGTCCATTGCATGCACGCGTCGAAGCTGCTGCCTTGGGGGACGCAAACCTTTGTGCCAACCTGGTCAGGCCGGAAGGAGCAGCCATAAGCGCAAGATTTCGTGCTCCCAAGATACACAGTGGAGCTTGCAGGCAGCGGGCTGCCTGTGCAAGTTTTGGCAACACGGGGAAACCCTGCCACTAAACAAGAGATTGAGAAGGATGGTCGAAAAAATAGATAGTACCCAACTCAAAGACCCCTCAATAGCACTATTGCTTGGCTTAGTTCCTGCTTTCTTCATGTTCGCCGGTCTAGGGCATTTTTACATAGGCAATATACGTAAAGGATTGATACTTTTGCTTGTTGGTTGGGCTTTAGGTTTTGTAAACGTAATTGGTATCTTCTTAGTTGTTACCTTGTGTGTAACCGTCCCTTTGACTTTAGTGTTTATTGGATACAACGCGTATGACGCTTATGAGCAAGCTAGGATGAACAACGAACTTTTAAGGGCGGGAAAACGACCACCTTGGAAAAAAATAGATTATTGAAAATGGCCAAAGCAATCAAGTAATAAATCTAATTTTCATAATATTTCCAAGCTGGGGTCGCATAGCCCGGTCCAGTGCGGCAGGTTGCTAACCTGTTGAGGGGAAACCCTCTCGGGAGTTCAAATCTCCCCCCCGGCGATGGCGTCTTGGGGGAAACCAAGGTTTCCCCCCCACCAAACCCCTGGATTCACCCCCCTTCCTAAATAGAAACCCCAAGGCAAGCCCCACTGAAACCCAACTGGTTCATACCACCTGCTTTTGCAAAAAAGTTCAACTACTAGCCGCATCAATTTTGGCTTTTGCTATGTCGGATAAATCGACAGCTGCTTTTAAGGATAAAGACTGCAAGGGTGTTGAGATAAGAACGGGTAGATTGGCAAAAAGTAGCTAAAAACGCAACAAAAACATTAAATATCATGAAAGCCAAGATAAATACAAATTAAGACACTAAGAGACAGGAAAAATGGCACGTTATATCAAATCTATAATAGAGTTGACACAATCGCAGACAAACGAGTTTTTGGCTAATTTAAGGACTAACAAAAACGAGAAAAACAGGCAAAAGACAATAAAAAAGGCACTAAAAACAAAGTTCAACGTTTTCTAGAGGCGTTTTTGTGCCAAAAGAGAGGGTAGAGCCCGGTTCAGTTTTGATAGAGACGATTAGGCCAGAGCATGCCTCGCTTGTGGAAAGTTTTTGTTGCGGCAGGGAAGATGAAGACAGTTTTTTGAAAAAGGATGCCCTGAAGAACAAGAATGCTGGATTAAGCGACACTTTCCTTCTTTTGAAGAAAGACAAAACCAAGATTATTAGCTATTTAACACTTGTCATAGGTTCATTCAAGCTTTCAGAAAGCTCAACCATAAAAGGCATAAAAATAAGGGATAAGGATTTCCATATTTACACTGATAAAATACCGTGCCTGCTAATAGGCAAGCTGGCAACTGACAAAGAAGAAACTGGTAGAGGCGGGGCGAGTTATTTGATTTCGTTTGCGATTGAAAAGGCAGTCCAAATAAACAAGACTTTATCGCTACCCTACCTGGCCCTGCACACATATCCAGAGAACGTTGAATTTTATGCAAAGTTCGGTTTTAGTGTGGCCTTTACCCCAGAAAGAAAGGATGCAGAAACAATAACATTGTTTATGACATTAACGGACTTCTTGGAAAAATAGTTTACTTCAGCAAGTCTTTTGCTCTTCCGCCACCAAGTTTCTTTTTTCGTCTTCTGCGTTTTACCTGCTCACTTTTGCTTCCGATTATCTGCTCACTTTAGCTTGTTGCACCTGCTCGATTAGCTCCGGCCTTTTTGCAAAGTAGTCGCGGCTTGGCTTGAGAAGTTTGGCAAGGGCATCGCCAACACCTGCCTTTAGGTCCATTGGGTGCAGCTTGCCCTGGGAATATGCGCCCTTCAACTCTTCAACTGTTGCAAAGATTATGTCGCCGCCGAATTTTGCCGGCCTGGAGATTTCAAGTGCGCTTTTGCCATCGCGCATTACTGCATACTCGGCAAGCTCTATTATTGGATTGTTCTCAACCTGTTTTTCAGGGCAGTAGGCCTTGGAAATCTTCTTTTTTATTTCATCTTCGGAATCATGGATGTAGATGCATGTTTCTGGCTTGGACTTGCTCATTTTGGAGGAAATTTCAATGTCCTCCTTTTCGTTTTGCTCAAAGCCCATCTTGGTTGGCCCCTGCAGGCCCATAAGCAAGTGACCGTGTATTGCAACAGGCTTTTGCACACTGCCGGATTTTCCGGATTTTGCCCCAAGCTTATCAGCGCACTCGCGCGCAAGCATGTGGACTTTGCGCTGGTCAGTGCCAGAGTGAGCAATCTGCACGCCAAGGGCAAAAATGTCTGCCGCCTGCATGGCAGGGTAAAGCGTTGACGAGCAGTAGGTTGCCTCAGCAGCAGTCCTGCCCATTATGGTTGTGCAGCGAAGCATGCGGGCAATTGTAGTTGATTTTGAAATCGCAAGCACATCTGCCCAGTAATCATTGTCGTAAAGCTGCGAGGCAAGAACGTAATTGACCTTGCCTTCCTCAAGGCCAAGGGAGACAAAGGCAGACTTGAAATAACCCTGCGCCACCGCCCTTATTTGCTCCAAGTCGCCGCCAAGCTTTCCGTTAATCCAGGAGTGGTAGTCTGCAAGGAAAATTGTTGGCTTGACACCTGCCTCAAGCAAATCCCTTATTTTCAGGGCAGTCATAAGGCCGCTTCCAAGGTGCACACTGCCTGAAATCTCAAAGCCGATGTAGTGCTTTGGGTGGGCATGTGCCTCAAAAACCTGGCGCAGCTCATCGCGGGTTATGACTTCTGAAACCGGCTTTCTTGCGGCAAGCTCAATCTTTCTTTCTATGTCCATGGGTTTGATTTTGCACGGCTAGGATTTAAAGCCTAAGCTTAATGCTTGATTGAAAAGGCTGACTAGCGAAGAAATAGTTTGCCGGCCTGCGTGCAATAAACTATCAAGCTACCTTGAGGTTCAGGCTGCACGAGCCATTGTAAGAGGAAGAAATCGAGATAATCATTGCGTTTTGGTAAAACTCGGTTGCGTCAATCAAGCCGCCTTGGAGCCTGATTAGCGGCATGTTTCTGATTGAATAATAGCACTCCTGGCTGCTTTTCACGCCAGAGTCGGTTGTGCACTTGTCGCCTTCAATTGCATAGATTGTCTTGTTGAATGTATTTAGGCCACTTGAGCCTGCCAGGCCCACACCGCACTGCAAAAGCCTGTCCTGGTAGGATGACTGTGCCTGGACTGAGGAAAGGTCAAAAACAAGTGCAAGCTGGCTTTTGTTTGAAATTGACTCAAAAAAGGCCTTGCCCGTAGTCCTGGCTCCAAAATCCGACGTGTAAAACAGGTGCGGCAGAAAAACATATATGGAGAGGGCAAGCACAAGTGCGGCAAGAATGAGCACTGCGGAATTTTTTTGCCTGTCAGAAAGCTTCATACGAAAAACCCCGGTTGGAGGTGTGGGGGGAGTTTTGAGCCATGGGCGGCTTATTTCACCAGCACCTGCGCCACCTGGCAGTCCTCAAGATACCGCACATCCCCTGATATCAGGGCCTCTTTCTTGTAGACAACAGAAAATATGGGTGTTTGGTTCTTTGCGCTTTGCTTGAGGTGGAAAACTGGCAGGTCAATGAACTGCTCAAAGCAGGCATCAGAAGAGATGGGCGTTGTTGAGCCGGGCCTGATGCATTGATTTCCGTTGAGGGAGTATGAGGTGGTGTTTTTCCTAAGCTCAGAGTACAGCTGCTTTGAAATCTTGGATGCGCAAGAGTCAATAGCGCCCTGGCCTGCCTGCGTCGAATTGGCATAGTCGCGAAGGATGATTGCCCTGTTGCTTGAGGTCACCTCGTAGAAAAAGTCGTCAAACGAAGTCGAGGTGGCGGCCTGGTTCATTATCAGAAACATGCCGACAGTTGCCGCAAGCAGGATGCCTATTAGGATAAGCAGCACCGCGCTCCAGCCAAGAAATACGGTCCGCTGCGAAAACACGTGCTTGTATTTCACAATAACTGCCACAAACACAAGTATTGCAAGGGAAATGAAGGAAAAATCTGCGACAAGAAGGACTATCGGGGGAATGTATGCCGCGTAAATTTGCCTTGTCTTGTAGTTTACAGGCCAGATTCCACTTGTAAGCCCAAGAACTCCGTTGACGGTTACCCTGACAATGTTGCCGACAAAGACGTATATCGTGTTGCCGGAAAAGGAGAATGAGTCTATAAGCTTTTGCGCCTTTGATTCCAGCTGCTCATAGTTTCCCGTTATGGTCGCATATTCTGCCTTTGTGTATGGCGGGTTGAAGTTTGAGTCATACTTTGTCTGCGTTGCCTTGAGTGCTTTGAATGTGTCCACAGCGGCCTTGTTTGAGCGGTCAAGCCTCCACTCGGCCCTGATGAGAAGCGCATTTGTCGAGTGTTGCGCATCAGTGGCCTGCATATAGGGCCGCTTGGTTGAGTTAAGAAGAGCCGCGACTTTTTGCGCGTCCGATTCGTAGCCTTTTATAAGGAGGTCAAGGCCGCCAAATTCAAAATCCTTGATTTTTTTCTCTATTGCCTGGGTTTTTGCCTCCCAGGATGAGAGGGCTGCGGAAAAGTTTGAGTTTTTTACTACAGAGCGCACCTCGCTTGCCTCCTGCGAAACGTTCCTGTAGCGCTTTTTGATTGCCTCGAACCTGATTGAGTAGTCGCCCGAGGTTGCCGTGTCTGCCTTGTACTTGATGCGCTCCTCGGTTTTTGTGATTATCTGGTCTGATATTGTCGGCAGCTTTGCAAGCGGGACTGCCCTTGCCTTGTAGCCGTTGATTTTCTGCAGCGCAGTGCCAAGGGACGCAAAATCATAAGGCACGTAGGGGCAGATGCTAATGCAAGTCTCGCACACGTCGCAATGCTTGCCTGCAATGCACTGGGATTGGCGGGCAACAACCTGGTAGTCGCCCCACCCTGCCCGAAGCAGGGTTGTCTTCATCTTTTTTGCAGTCGCATCCATTGCCGAGATTGCAGAGGCCATCGAATCAAGCTTGGTGATTATGTTTGACTCATTTAGCGAGTTTACTTCCCTAAAGTAAATGCTTGCCTGCTTGTCAAGCGCCACCCTGCCTAGCGCAAAGTCGGTAAGGATGTTTGCAAATACATTGCCCAGAAATTCTGTTTTGCCGTTGTAGTTGACCTGTGTGCTGTCGCCAAAGCCCCTGCCGCATAAGTCTGGCAGGGCAGAGCAGGAAACCTGGCAGGAAACCGGGTCATTGCACTCCCTGTTTAGCTGCCCTGTGAACTGGGCACAAAGGCCTTCAGCCCCCCGCTCGCCGTAGGGGGTCTTGGCGTTCCTGCTTTCGTTGAATTTTTTGCCAAGCACCCTCAGCTCGTCAATTTCAGCAGGCGAAGGAAAGTAGCTTTTTATGAAATTTGCCCGTATTGCGCTTTCGACTTCAGCCCTGTTTTTCACAAATTCCCCGTTTTTTAGGAGGAAAGTCTCGCTGCCCCCATAGGAAACAAGGGAATACGAATCAGCGCCTACCGAGAAAGATGAAGTTGAAATTGAGGATTCGTCCTCGCCATTGTAAAGGTAGTCCTTTGCATCAAACGCAAAAAGCCCGGAGCTTGTGGCAAGCACAATAAGGGCAAAAAGCAGGAATGGCCTTGGTCGCATAATCTCCTTTTGGATGGATTGTTTTAAATATATTGCTAAATAAGGCGGAAAAATTTGGTGCAGAAGAAGAATGGAGCCTGCGCGAATTAACTGGCCTTTTTGCTTGCATTTTTTCGTTTTAACTGCAAACCCACGGCCCACGTGCACAGCCTCCCTGTGAAGCCAAAAGCACGGATTTGTTTTTTATTTGCCTTTTTTGGCTTTCTTATCGTTGCGTGCAACTACAAGGCACAAGCCATAAGGCAGAGGTGAATGGGCCTGGATTTTTGAATCTGGCTTTTTCTTTACTGTGTAGAGCCTGAAGGTCTTGGGTTTCCTGGCATTTTCCAAATGATTTTGGGTTGTTTGGATATGAAGGAGGTTAGGCATCAAAAAAGCATCAAGATAAATTGGAAAAAAGAGAAAAGAAAAAGAAAAAAAGGGGCGTAAATCCTTTGGAAAAATCCCTTTGGCCCGGCGAAAAAATCCGGGCCGTTGGGTTTTACCTAAAGATTTACTGGGAGCTGCTCAGTGCTGCAACGAATTCATTTGCCGCTTCAATGGTGTCGTCTGCAGACCAACCAGCCACAACAATCTTGTTGCTGCCGATTTCCTTCACAACGACATTTGTTGCCTGGAAGTCAACATCGCTGCCCTCAAGCAAGTCCCTTGTCACAGAGTTGACCAATGGGCCGCCTACTGTGATGTAGCTGCCTGATGAGCCCGCATCAGAGTCAAGCACCACAAGGTTTGATGTGAGCTTGTATGGCTCTGTTACTTCCACTGAGGCTGCGTTGTTTGGCAGGATTACAGCGCTTACGCCGGTTGAGTCAACAGTGCAGGTTGGTGCACCAGAGCCAGTGGCTGTGCATGAGCCGACTGTCTGGGTGATTTCCTTCACCTTGATTTTCACTCCGCCGGTCAGTTCCTTGGACTCGCCTTCTGCAAGGGTTGTCAAGGACGCGTCTGCAACTGCTTCACCTGCTGCCGACAAGGTCCATTTTAGGTTGCCGTACTTCTTTGCTGTTGCAAACTGGACAGTGTCTGTTGACATTGACTGGAACAGAGTGCCCCTGTCAGTCATGTATGGCGCTTCCTCGTTTGTGGCAGCGTCTGCAGACCAGGTTGAGCTGCTGTCAAATGTCACAAGCCCTGTTGAACTTGATGAGGGCTTGAATGTCCAGCTTCCAGAGCTGTTTGCCGCAGTGAAGTTCATTGTCGCAACCGCGTTTGCAGTGTTGTTGTATCTGCCTGCGTCTTCGTAGATTCTAATCTCAACATTACCTGTTCCGGTCCTGTTAAGACTGAATGAACCACCAGAGGTTCTGTCGCCAATTGTGCCGACGGTCTTGTATTGAACGAAAGTTTCGTCTTTTTCACCTGTCCATGCAAGTGTAGCGTTCACACCACCATAAGCAAAGTAGTAACAGTCAACAGATGACGAAGACTTGAAGAACATCCTCGAGTTGACAGGGTCGTAGTACATTGTGTCTGTAGAGTACGAACCGCCTGTTGCCGTCTGGTTTCCTCCCTCAATAGTAAATGCATTTGCAACACCAGAGTTTATTCTGATGAGCTTTGTGCCTGAGGTAGAAGTTGTCGCACAGGTTTCACCGCCAGCCATTGTGTTGGACAGGTTTGAGACCGTCAACGGGTTTGCATTGTTGTCAATGGTGAATGTCAGCGTGTCATAGTCAGAGTCACCAAGGTCAATGCCGTCAAATGACAGGCTGAACACTGATGGGCTCTTGATTATGGACACTGCATCGCCTTTGGCAAAGTCCTTGTTTATTACGTTTGAGTGGTCTGTGTAAACAAGGATTTCCCTCAATGCTGAAATGCCGCCGTTGGTCGTGTCGCGGTTCTTCCACAGAAGCTCCGTCTTCCACTCCTTGTTGTCATCATTGATTTTCTGGCCGTCAGTCAGCGTAAGCTCGTCAGAGTACACTGCCATTTCAGCCCACTTTGCATTCAATGTGAAACCAGGTGATGTCTGGTAGACGTGAATCCTTGTGGATTTTCCGCTTGGTGTCGTGTAGGTGTATGTAGAGCCTGGCAATATCTGCTGCTGCGCGAGCACTGCACCGTTTGCGTCCAATATGTCAATAATGGCATAGTGGTCGTTTGCAGAGCCTGTGGCAACTGATATGTCCGACAGCTTGACTTTCACCTCGCCTGCGTCAAGCGACTCGCCGATGTTCACAATCTTGTAGGCAGACTCCTTTGCTAGTTTCATTGAGCCGCCACTGATTGGGTACTGGGCGTGTGTCGTTGTCGTAACCGCTGGCTGCAAGTCTGAAATCCTCCACTCGCTGCCCAGGAACTTGATTGGGACGCGGTGGTTCAGGGTCCTGTCCGAAGACTGGCAGGCTGAGTCGTTTGTGGTTGCAGATGCAGTGCAGTATGCAAGTCCGTAATCGTCATTTGTGAAGCGGACTTGGTACAAGATACCAGAGTACCTTGAAACTGGGCCTGCTGCAAGCCTCTTGTAAATGCCCTGCGCGCCAACGTACAATGTCTGCTGCTCTGTGTAGGACTTTGCTGCTTTGGGGTCCTGCACGGTTGCTGTTGCAAACGCATTGAAGCTGCTGCCAGTGATTTTGTACACTGCCTGCAGGCTTGACAAGGTTGTGAACCTGAATGGGACAATGTCGTCCTGCTGGTCGTTTGTTGTTGTCGTGCCAGTGTACGTGTCCTCGCTGTTCACCTTGACCCTGTTCCCAATTGTCCTGTCAACATAGTCGTTGACAAGCGTCGAGAACTGGTATGCGCCGCCAATCACACCCGGTATTGTGACTTCAAGAACTGCCTTCTTGTTTGTCACTGCGCAGGTGCCAGCACCAGAGCCTGTCCCGCCTGCAACAGCGCATGTTGATGCGCCTGTCACTGATGCGGTCAATGTCGAGCTCTTGTATGCCATGTTGGCAATTGCAGCTGCAATGTTTGCTGCTGCCACACCGTCTGATGCCGCTGCCTTTTCGCCGACTACGACTTTGACAACCGGTTGGCCTGTCTGGTCAACAAGCTGTACATTGCCGTAAACGACGTCAGCAACTGCAACAGATGCGCCAAGCATCAATGTGCCGGCCGCAAGTGCAGCAATTTTCTTGACGTTCACTCCTTTCATATCTTCACCTCAATTTTTTTGCTGTCCGCCACCCTATTTCCAGGGCACCTGTAAGATGACTATTGATGGCGGACTTTTTTCCTTGTGCCCCAAACTGTATCAAAGCCTTTTGGCATATTGCAGGTATAGCACCTTTTTTAGCCAAGACTTTACAGAGGAGTTAATTTCTTAGGCTATTTAAAGGTTTTGCTTATATAGAAACAAATATTTATAAATATTTGATTGAATTACGTTTTTTGCCTAACTTTGATACGCCAAATGCTCGATTTTGTGTTGTTTTTTGTGAGAAATACGACATTTGTCAAGTTTTTCAGCCAAAGGCCCTAAGCACCTCACGCGGGTTTGCCCTTGCCTTCTTGCATGTTGCAGCAAACCAGTCCCGTTCAGTTTCATACTCG
>VGKX01000016.1 GCA_016866895.1 Candidatus Parvarchaeota archaeon | reverse complement strand
CGAGGAGATTTGAACTCCTAAGCCCGTGAAGGGCACTAGATTTCGTGTTTGCAAGCCAAACACATTTTGTTTTATTTTGATCTCGAGTCTAGCGCGTTACCGGATTCCGCCACGTCGGCTTAAAGATAGATAATGTATTATTGCCAAGAAACGATTAAATAGTGGCGGGACCTTGTCCTCAGGCAAGAAGACCGCCACGTCGGCATATCAGATGATTATTGATTGCTTTAAGAAAGCTTAAAGACGTGGGGGTACCTTGTCATCAGACAAGAAGACCGCCACCGACAACTGTTTTTGACAGTTGGCGGGACCTTGTCCTCAGGACAAGAGGACGTCGGCTTGACTAATTAGATATTTGTATCAAGAAAGGTTTAATAGCGGCTGGGGTTTTGGCATTTCTGTTTTATCCGTACCATTTTTGCGCCACCGCCCTTAGCTTTTCCTTTGCGCCATCGAGTATCTCGTCCTTCTTGCCGACCATCATGATAAGCCCCTGTGCAGCAACAATGTCAACCTCAAAACCCATGAATTCCAAAAGCACCTTTGAAAGGGCCGCGGAGTGGTCCCAGGCATCGTTTCCGAATTCCTTGCCGTATGCCCCGCCACTTGTTGTTATCACAAGCCCCCTTTTGCCTTTTAACAATCCAGTGAACCCCTTTGCGTCCATGTCCCAAGTCTCCCCCTTGAGCATCACGGCATCAAAGTATGCCTTGACTGCGGCTGGAAGCGAGAAGTTGTACATGGGATATGCAAAAACAACGAAATCTGCGGACTTGAACTGTGCAGTCAGCAAGTCAAACTCCTCAACATGCTTTGCCTCGGCAGGGCCTAGTTTTTCCCCGCCGTAGTTCCTCTTGTAATATGCTGCAATGGATTTTTTGTCAAAAGCCCTTGGCGGTGCTTGTGCTATGTCCAGCACCTCAACGTGCGCTTTGCCCTCGGCAAGGCCTGCAAAACAGTCCTGCAGCTGCTTTGTCGCGGATTTTTCTTCCCGCGGCGTATAGCTTACGATAAGTGTTTTTTTCATCTCAACCATCTCCAGAAAAAGTTATGCAAACTTGTTTCGTATGTCCGATATATGCTGAAAAAGTAATATAAAGCTATTTGAATGCTTAGCCCCCGGTGGGAATTGAACCCACGGCCTTCTGTTTGCCCGAACCACATAAACCAATCAAATATGATGTTTTTTAGCATCAATTTTTTGGTTTAACTTTTTTGTTTCATCCAAGCGTTTTCTTTTGGTTAAGTTTTTGGTGTTGCTTTTTAGGCAACCCAACAACGTCGCTTGTGAATTGCTCCAGTTTTTTGGTGAAGCTTTTTAGGCATCATCATGTCGCTTGCGACATGCATGATTCATTTTCCTTTCGGAAAATGAACATCCCAAAAAAGCTTCTACGAGACAGACGCTCTACCTCTGAGCTACGGGGGCGCATCCATAATATCCCCCTGCAAGCTTTATTATTATATTTGGGCAATAACCCTAATGTGGGAAAACTCATTTCAGGCGCAGCATTGCCCCTTATCCTGGCGTTTCTTCTTATCCTGCTTCTTGGCTGCACAGGCCCTGAACAAAAGAAAAGCAACGTTGAAATAAATCCACTTAATTCAACTCAACCAGCAAACTCAATAGACGGGGATGTCAAAATTGTCTACAAATGCCCCAATGGGGTTTTGGTAAGCAGCCTTGAGGACTGCCCTGGCGCAAACAGCAAAGTTGCCTGCCCAGATGGGTCATACGCACAAGACAGGAGCCAGTGCAAGTCGTGCGATGCAAACTGCGACGACTTTGACGATTGCACGGTTGATGTTTGCTCAAAAGACACCGGCTACCAGTGCGAGCACTTCCAAAAGCAGACCTCCCAGTGCGCAGGCGTGGCTCCAGAAGCCAAGTGCATTGGAGGGCAGCTGGAAGGCGGTGCATGCGTGTGCAAGAATCTTGACGAGGCTGCAATCAATGGCGTGTGCAAGAAGGCATATTGCATCATTGACTGGGGCGGGAACAAGATTGAGCGCCTTAAAGGCTCCGGCTGCTCGCTATACTATGATGAGGGGTCTTATGACAGAAAGTACTGCAACCAGGATTCTCTGTCCTTAGGGTACAACTGCACTGCCTGCGGCTGCCTTGGCGGTGTTGCCTGCGTCAATGACAGATGCCAAAACAGAAGCGCGCTATCCATCCCGGCAGACGCAATAGGGCTTGAGCAGGCCGCCATCCACAGGGGCTTAAGCGTTGTCCTAAAATCAGTGTCAAAAAACACATCTGCTGTTTTCGAGGTTTCGGATTCAAGGGGCGCAGGGGCAAGAATAATGGAGCTTTATCAAGGAGACTGGGTGGTTGGCAGGCTCAGCTCAATCGGGTATGTAAATTTCACCCTTGTACAGACAAATTATGACCTTGAAAATCAATTCAAATGGGCGAAGGTCGCTTTTTACCCCTACACAACTCCATGCCAGCAAGTCAGGGACGGGAAAAGCATACTGTTTAGCGTTCCTGACATGTCCCTGTCCTACACTGTGAAAATATACAAGTCAACCGAAACTGGCACCACAATCCTTGTCCAAAAGCCGCCTGAAAAATTTGTTGAGCTTAATATCTCGGACCAAATAGAGCTGTTTGGCAACACCGGCCTTTACCTAAAGTCCTGCAACCCTTCCAAAGGTTTTGCTAATATGTCAATAACATCAGCCGCGCCCTTTGACTATTCCATTTCGCTTTCCTAATGCCAGGCCATTGCCGGGTTTTCCTTCAAGCCAAGCCTTTTATTCCTAGGCGCAGGATTATTGTGCTGCCCGCAGCTGCATGAAAGACTGCCTGCGGAATTCAGTTGAAACTTAGCTTAAACCAAACTTAGCTCAACGGTGATAAAATGAGAATTGTCCTGTCATGCCCAATTGAAAAGAAAGCCGCCCTTACTGCGCTTCTGGAGACAGATCCATACGCAAAGGACAGCTTTGCAAGGGCTGGATACAAGGTTAAGGAAGGGTCGCAGGTGGGACTTGATGCCAAATTGCTTTACGTGCATGCGCAAAGCTCTGACGAGGTGTGCGCTAGGCTTGTTGAAAAGGCAAAGGAAGTAGCCGTCCCTGCCAAAGAAGAGGAAAAGGCCAAAATAATAAACGTGATTGATGAAGAGGACAGCAGCGCGCAGCAGGGTTTTGGGGCAATATTCGGCTGATTTATTTTATGGGGATTGGGGAGAAGGCAAGAGTTATTAGGATTGAAGCTCCCCAATTATCTTTTCAAGCTTTTCCCTGCCAACAAGCCCTTCGTATTTTTTGTCCTCAATTAAAATGGTCGGATATTTTTCTATCCTGTACTTGTTTGCAAGCACCTGCACGCTTGCGCTTCCAATGCCTGCGTCAAATGAGTAAATCTTGACCCAGTGCGGTCCGCTTTTTTTAATCTCAAAAAGCTCCGTTTCCTGCTCCTTGCACTCTTTGGTGCACTGCTTGCTTGAGTAGAACATCACAACGGAGGTGAAGTTTTGGCTGCAAATTTGCTTGACTTTGTTTGAAAGAAGGTATGAATTAAGCTGCAAGTTCATGTACTTTCCCTTAAGCTTTTCATCTGCAATGTTTCTGGTATCCTCGAGGAAGGAAATTTTGTAGCCAAGCAGGTTGACATCGTTTTCTATCTGCTCCTGCTCGCTTTCAAGAAGCGGGCACATGTCTGGAGTGCTGTCAAGCAGCATTATGGCGGTGCTTGCACTTACTCTGTCAGTAAGCGAAAGCACGCTTTGGCCAAACTCATCCACAGTTCCCTTGTCAAGCGCCTTGCCTACAAATATGCCCGCAATGAATATCAGGGCTGTTATGAAAAACGAGGCCGCAATAAGATTGAAACTGATTTTTCTCATGGGACCAACTTTGAAGTTTCACGTATAAAAACATATTGATGTTGAAAGACTTTTCCCCCAACTTAGCATTTCTTGATTTCTTGGCAAACTTTCTACCAGCTTTTAGCCTGCTTTGTTACCTCCATATATGCGGCAAATAACCAGAAGATGAAAAGGAGTATCGGATAGGCGATGATAAAAACTGCCACGGTTGGAAACGACAGCCTCTCATTTTCGTAGAACTCGTTCATTCCATAATACAGCCATGCAAAGCCTGCAAGCAGCATGAGTGCTGCCATTATGTGGAGCGGGCCGATGCTCAGCCTCACCCCCTCCCATCCAAGGTAGCTTGCGTAAATCGAGCTTGTCATGATGCTGATTAGGACTATTATTGGCACTATTGTCAAAAACAGGTAGCCAAGAAGCGTGTTTGGCATTATCACAACGCCCAAGTCGCCCCATTTAAGGCCGATAAGGAACCTGTATTTCAGGGCATTGTAAAGCCCTCCCCTCTGCCACCTGACCCGCTGGCCCATAAGTTCCTGAAAGGTTTTTGGCGTTTCAGAATAGACCATTGCTTCCGGGGCAGTCCTGATTTTCCAGCCATGCTGCTGCATGTTAAGCGCTACTTCCTGGTCCTCAACAAGGCTTTTTGGGTCATACCCGCCTATTTTTTTCAAGGCCCTTGTCCTGAAAACCGAAAACGGCCCAGGCGTGACTGTCACGCAGTTGAGAAAATCGAGTATCCTTCTTGTGAAAATCGTGAACATGTATTCCAGCCTTTGAATCTCGCCAAGGAAGTTGCCTGAGCTTTTTGCAAGGACGCAGGAGGCTACTGCCCCGACTCGCCTGTCCTCAAAGTGCCCGACAATTTTGGCAAGCGCATCAGGGGCAACATACGAGTCGGCATCCATCGTAGCCACAAGTTCTGTCCTGACTTTACCAAGCCCAACATTGAGGCTGTCAGCCTTCCCGCTGTTCTTCTTGCTGATGATTCCGACCCCAAATCTTGCAAATCCTGCCGCAACATTGCCTGTTCCGTCTGTCGAGCCATCGTTGATTACAACTATCTTCAGCTTGCTTTTTGGGTAGTCAAGGGCAAGCAAAGACTTGAGAGTTCCAGCAAGATACTCCTCTTCGTTGTATGCTGGGACAAGAACCGTGACTTCTGGCAGCCTTTTTGGCTTCCCAAGAGCTTCTTTCATCCTGCCCCTGTTGTTTAAATATGCGACAATTAGAAAGACAAAGGTGAAAATAGTCACAAAGGCTATTGCATATTCCGCATACTGCAGCTGCTGAATTGCCATACTCTTGCTTTGTAATTCTGCAGCAATATAAATGTTTGAGTAGGAATATGCCTGTGATGAGCACTAGATTTTCTGACGCTTCTTGAAAAAGACGCCAATGATGACGATCTTGAGTGCTGAAACTCGCTGGCGCTCGTCAGCCCTCGTTTGTCGCTTGCGCGACAAATCCCAAAAAATCCTTGCGGATTTTTCGGTCTTGAGTGCTGAAACTCGCTGCGCTTGTCAGCCCCTAGATTTGCAATCTGCCTAGTCAATGATGCCCTTTTCCAAAAGGCATTTTACGTCGGCTCCAAAGTTTTTTAAAACAAGCCCGTCCTTCTCAATGCTGTAAAAAGATGTAAGCACATCTACTTTGGTATAATCGACTTTTGAATAATCAACCACGTAATATTTCCCAACTGTTAAGTCGCCAACGCCGTAATTTTTGGGTTGCGTCTTATAGTCCCTGTCCAGGCGGATTAAGTCGCCGCTTTTCCTTGTAATATTGTAGCTATTAATGCCTGCGCACTTAAATGAACTGGTAACGCTTTTCCCAATCGGGTAATCAACTGAAATATTCCCGATGCACCAGCCGCATTCGGCTTGTGCCCTGTCCCAAGTTTCCCTGCTTACTTCCTTATAATCTCCCATGTCCGGTTTTGGCGTGTCAGTGCACCCAATTACAAGCACAAGGCATGCAGCCAATATCAAAAGAGCCATCCTCATCTTATCCCTCTTTAACCAAGCTAATTACTTCTTCCAAGTCCCTCTCAATCCCATACTTTTCAAAATATTTCAGGAGATTGCCTATGTCCCTTCTCAAAAAATCCTCGGCGCGAGGGTGCTTGAGCACGACTCCCTGCCCAAGGTCAATCATGTAAGGCCCCCTGTCATCCATTATTACATTATATTGGGACAGGTCAGAGTGAACAAGCCCTGCCTGGTAAAGCTTTTTTACATCCTCTAAAAGCATTTGCAGGTCCTGCTCAGGCTGCAGGCTTCCTGTCTTGTCAAGGGTTGAAAACGGCACCCCATTTTCACCCAAAAACTCCATTACAAGAACGTTTCCCATGGAAATGACTGGCCGGGGCGCCCTTACCCCAGCAAGCTCGCAAATTTTCAGGTTCTTGAATTCCTTTCTTGCCCAGGCATTCACAATGTCAAACTTGTTGTTTGAAATGCCGCCAAACCTGGGGTCGCCCTGCAGATACTCCTCCATCTTCCTAAAAGAGGAGGTCTCTATCCTGAAAATCTTAACCGCCAGGTTCTCATCGTTGAGCCTTGTTGCCCGAAAAACGTCAGCCTCCTTGCCGGTTGAAATTGGAAAATCAACCGTCTGGAAAACCTTCTTGTTGACCATGCGGGAGAGTAGAAGCAGGGTGGCCCGGTCAAACACGCCGCTTTCTATTTTGCGCTCCGGCTTGACTACCTTGAACTCCCTGTCCGGCCTTTTTTTTGTAGATTCTCGCTGTCCCATATTCAAACCCTGCAACCAAGCCCCTAAGCCAAGTCAATGTAAACCAAGTTCCCAGTTTCAATTTTGTTTTTCTTGCTCCAGCCAGCAGGAACCTCAAGCGCATACAAAACCGCGTCGCCTGAGTAGTCTACTTCACACGCCGTCTTTGGCCTGCACGGCTGGAAGCTTTCCCTTATTTTGGAAACCCTGGGGCCTTTTCCCTTATCCTGCACGGAACCTGAAGAAATATATATTATATCAAGGGGAATTTTCATGTTTTTCATGTAAAAGCCCCAGTTGCCTTGCTGTCCAAAGACAAACAGCATGCCCTTGCCATCCTCGAGCCTCTCCCTGAACATCAGTCCCCTTGCTCTGGTTGAGTCATTGTCTGCTATTTCGCTGTCAACGGCAAGCACGTCCCCAAAGGAATTGTTAATCCTGACTGTGGCGTGCCTGTAACTGGTCTTTTCTCCGCTTTCCCGGTTTTTCCCATCTCCATCAGCCACAGTGCAGCCAGGAACAAATGCAAGTGCCACAAGTGATAAAATGCAAAGGACAATAACCCCCTTTCCATCATTTCTAACTTTCATAAATTACAATAGGTAATCTGGAATTATTAACGGTATCCATTAACTTTTTGGATTTAGCAAATAACTAAGTTTACAAACTTCGGGCCTTGAAGCATACTTGCCTTATGTCATTGTGGCAGTAGTTATTGTTGGGGGCTACTTTGTCTTTACTGGATTGAAAAAGAAAAAGTAGCGTTGTGTGAAGTATTGTGACTGGCATAAAACAGTCAAGGCAGCCCTGTGGAATTTGGGCGCGAGGCGAAAGCGTCCTCCACCACAACTTTTCTTCCTTTTTCTTCCTTTTTCTTTCCCCTTTTTTCCCTTTTTTCCTTCTTAGCTCTTTCTACAAACTGCAATCTTTCCCATATCCTTTGCTTTCTTTCATGCCCACCAAACCTCAGTTTTCCTGTTTTTGGCCTTCCGAGGATAGGTTTATAAATCCTTTTAACTATATCTAAAGCCACACTAATTAGAATATTCCCTAGCCCATGTACCCTAAATTTGCATAAATCCCCAAGCCTGCAGTTGATTTGACCTCAGGGCACACGCTGCCCTGCAGCAAAAAACAATGCCCAAGGCCTAGCGATTGTGCAGCTTTTTGCGGTAAGAAATTGGCGCTTTGTTTGCGGTGGTACTTTGTCAGATGCAAAAGCACACGAGAAAATATTGCACCAACTTGTCCCTAAGCACGAACTATTAGGCGCACAGGAAAAATCAGAACTTCTTTCAAAAACCAGCATCAGTTCCATTCCTAAAATACATGTCAACGACCAGGCCATCAAGCTTTTTGGCCTTGAGCCGTCGCTTGGCGACATTATAAAAATCAGCAGGGAAGATGTCACCGGAAAAAACACGTATTACCGGGTCGTAATCAAATAGGCCGTAGCAGGAATTATCATTTCCAGCGCAAGCCATGGCATTTGGCGCCTTCGAAAATCGGCGCTCAGATAATGCCATACAAGGCATGAAACGGGCTTGCGGCCTTCTGGAATCAAATGCGAGGGGAGAACATGGTCAAGCAACTTCTTGAAAGCTATTTTAAGGAAAACAGCCTTGTAAAGCAACACCTTGATTCATACAACAAGTTCATTGACTCAGGCCTACAATCGGTCATTGACAGGGTTGGCGTAATCCAGCCTTCAATAGAGGGCTTTGAGCTAAAGCTTGGCACAATACGCGTTGAAAAGCCCATGGTTGTAGAGGCCGACGGCTCAAGGCGGCCAATCTACCCTATGGAGGCAAGGCTTAGGAACCTTACTTATGCTGCCCCCATATTCCTTGAAATATTCCCTGTTTTTAACGGCGTTGAAAAAAGGTCCTATTCGGAAGTGTTCATAGGCGAGCTGCCTGTCATGGTCCGCTCAAAACTTTGCCACCTTGAAGGACTTTCAGAGGAGGAACTGGCGGAGGCCGGCGAGGACACGTCAGACCCTGGAGGATACTTCATAATCAATGGCTCTGAGCGCGTGCTTGTCTCAATAGAGGATTTGGCCCCAAACAGGATAATGGTGTCAAAGGAAAAGGAGGGAACCATAATCACATCAAAGGTCTTTTCAACCCGCTTTGGCTTTAGGGCCCGCTGCGCAGTTGAGAGGACAACAGATGGCTCGCTTCGCCTTGTCTTTCCTGCAGCCCCCAAGGATCTGTCCTTCACAAGCGCGCTTAGGGTGCTTGGTCTTGAGTCAAACAAGGAAATACAAAATGCCTTTTCGCAGGACAAGAAGGTGCAAAGCGATATGCTTCTCAACCTGGAAACTGACACAACGCACAATTACAAAACAGCAATTGAGTACCTGGGCAAGAAAGTCGCGCCAGGCCAGGCAGAGGATTACCGCGTGAAGCGAAGCGAGGTCCTGGTTGATACGTATCTTCTTCCACATATAGGCACAACGCCTCAGGAAAGGATAAAAAAGGCATACTACTTGTGCAAAATGGCGGAAAGGGCGATAAAAGTTGCCTACCGTGAATTAACGCAGGATGACAAGGACCACTATGCAAACAAGCGCATCAAGCTGACTGGCGACCTGATGGAAGAGCTGTTCAGATATGCATTCCAGTTCCTTGTAAAGGATGTGGCATACCAGTCAGGAAGGGCTGATGCAAGGGGCAGGAGGCTCATTGTCCAGACACTTGTGCGCCCTGACGCGCTTACTGACCGCATAAGGTATTCAATGGCCACGGGCAACTGGATAGCAGGCCAGACAGGGGTTTCGCAGCTGCTTGACAGGACATCCTATCTTGCGACAGTGTCGCACCTGAGAAGGATAATTTCGCCGCTTTCCAGGAAGCACCCGCACTTCAAGGCCCGCGACTTGCACGGCACGCACTGGGGAAAAATCTGCCCCAACGAGTCGCCGGAAGGCCCCTCGTGCGCCCTTGTCAAGAACCTCTCGCTCACCTGCTCGCTTTCAATAGGCGAGTCTGAGGAAAAAGTCGATTCAGTCCTAAAAAAACTCAACATCCAAGTCTAAATAAGTCGCGTACACAAGCTGTCCTGCGCCTTGAAACCAAACCTAGAAAACATAATCTTGCTAAGGTGATACTCAATGGCAAAGAAAAAAGCCCGGGCCCCAGGCCAAAAGTCATCAGTGTTCCTGAACGGAAGGCTTGTAGGCTTCCATGAAAACGGCAAGGAGCTTGCCTCCAATCTCCGCTCCCTTCGCCGCGACGGGGCAATTTCCTCTGAAGTAAACATATCGTACAATTCCCAAAGCGATGAAATCTTTATCAATAGCGACTCAGGAAGGGCAAGAAGACCATATGTAGTTGTTGAGTCTGGAAAAAGCAAGCTTACCTCAGCCCTTGTTGAAGAGCTTAAAACCGGCGCGACAGACTGGTCCAAGCTTGTGAAGATGGGCGTCATTGAATACCTTGATGCAGAGGAGGAGGAAAACGCCCTTATCGCAGTCAGGGAGCAGGAAATAACGGCCGACCACACGCACCTTGAAATCGACCCGGTCTCAATTACTGGAGTGACTGTTTCAGTCCTTCCATTCCCAGAGTACAATTCATCGCCCCGTATTACAATGGCATGCTCAATGGCAAAGCAGTCGCTAGGCACCTATGCAACCAACTTCAACCTGAGGATGGATTCAAGGGGCCACATTCTTTTCTACCCGCAGCAGCCCCTTGCGCAGACAAGGCCGTATGGGATTTTGAAGTTTTCAGACAGGGCTGCAGGCCAAAACTTCGTTGTTGCAATCACTTCATACTACGGCTACAACATGGCAGACGCGGTGGTCGTGAACAAAAGCGCGGTTGACCGGGGCCTTGGGCGCTCTGCCTTTTACAAGACATACGAATCCGAAGAGAGGAAGTATCCTGGCGGCCAAAAGGACAAGTTTGAAATACCGCCGCCTACAACTTCAGGCTACAGGGAGGAAAAATCGTACAGGCACCTTGGCCAGGACGGGATAATATCAGCCGAGGCGGTAGTTGAGAGCAAGGATGTGCTTGTTGGCAAAACATCGCCCCCGAGGTTTTTGGAGGAGGTTTCAGTCTTTGGCGTCACAGAGGAGAAAAAGAGGGAAAATTCTCTGTCCCTAAAAAGCGGCGACTCTGGCATTGTGGACTCAGTTCTGGTTTCAGACAGCCTTTCCGGGCACAAGCTTGCAAAAATCCGCGTCCGCTCGATAAAAATCCCCGAAATTGGCGACAAATTCTGCTCAAGGCACGGACAAAAAGGAGTCATCGGGCTTCTCGTGCCACAGGAGGACATGCCATTTACGGCTTCCGGCGTGACTCCCGACCTTATCATAAACCCGCACGCCATACCCTCGCGCATGACTGCAGGGCACTTGCTTGAGATGCTTGGGGGCAAGGCGGCATGCTATTCCGGCAACCTTGCAGACGCAACCGCGTTTGCAGGCGACAAGGAGGGGGACTTCACAAAAGTCATGAAGCAGTACGGCTTTGAGGAATATGGAGAGGAATACCTTTACGACGGGCTTTCAGGGCAGAAAATCAAAAGCAAGATATTCATCGGAGTCATCTACTACCAAAAGCTGCATCACCTGGTCTCAAACAAGATGCACATGCGCTCAAGGGGGCCTGTGCAGCTTCTGACGCACCAGCCTACGGAAGGAAGGGCAAGGGATGGAGGCTTGAGGTTCGGGGAAATGGAGCGCGATTGCCTTATCGGCTATGGGGCTTCGATGCTTTTGCGCGAGCGCATGCTTGAGGAGTCTGACAAGACCTACGAGCTTGTGTGCGAAAAGTGCGGCTCAATCGCGACTCACGACCATGTGAAAAACAGGGACTACTGCCCGCTTTGCGATTCAAACAGCGGCCTGCACAATGTCGAGATGAGCTATGCCTTCAAGCTCCTACTTGACGAAATCAAATCGATTGGCATATTCCCAAGGCTGATGCTCAGGGACAAATCCTAGCTGGTGCTGCATGGGTCGGCTGTTGGAATCCTGCATGAAGGCGCCATTGAAATTTTTTTTCAATTTCGGTTCAAGCATATGGCATGGCGCATGACTGGCATGAAGCATGATTTGCATGAATGCAACAAAGCAAGAAGCGAAAAAATTATGGAAAGCATTTGCAACAAGCGGTGATTGAATGATTGTCTCAAAAATGATTGACCACATAAAGTTCTCCATATTTTCCCCGGAGATGATACGCAAATTTTCCTCGGCAAAAATAACCGTCCCGGACACATACGATGACGACTCCTATCCGATTGACGGCGGGCTTGTGGACCCGCGCATGGGAGTCATTGACCCGGGGCTAAAATGCAAGACTTGCGGGGGCAAGCTTCGCTCCTGCCCGGGCCACTTTGCGCACATAGAGCTTGTGAGGCCAGTCATCCACCCGGAGTTTGCAAAGGCAATCCTCTACATACTCAAGTCCACCTGCTCAAAGTGCAGGAGGCTTTTGCTTTCCGAAAAGCAGGTGCAGGAACTTTCATTAATTCTTGAGTCAGACGAGGCAGAGGCGGATGTGAAATCCAAGACAAAAAAAGCCACCAAGTGCCCGCACTGCAACGAGAAAAACCAGGAGGTCAAGCTGCTCAAGCCAACCACCTTTTTCCTCGGCTCAACGATGCTTCTTCCAACAGATGTGCGAAAGTGGCTTGAGGAAATACCAAACAACGACCTGAGGGTGCTAGGTTTTGACCCTGTGTTTGCAAGGCCAGAGTGGATGGTCCTCACTGCGCTGATTGTCCCGCCTGTTTCAGTGCGCCCGTCAATCACCCTTGAGACAGGTGACAGGTCAGAAGACGACCTTACGCACAAGCTTGTGGACATAATGAGGATAAATCAGAGGCTTGAGGCAAATATCAATGCAGGCGCCCCCCAGCTTATCATAGAGGATTTATGGGAGCTTGTCCAGTACCACATCACAACATACTTCAACAACGAGACTTCGAACATCCCCCCGGCACGGCACCGCTCAGGCAGGCCGCTGAAAACCCTTTCGCAGAGGCTTAAGGGCAAGGAGGGAAGGTTCAGGTACAATCTTTCCGGAAAACGCGTCAATTTCTCAGCAAGAACTGTTGTTTCCCCTGACCCAAACATCTCCATTGACGAAGTCGGTGTCCCGCGCCTTGTTGCGCAAGCGCTTACAGTGCCGGTAAAGGTGACCGACTGGAACCTTGAGGAATGCAAAAAATACGTCGAGTCGACGGAATACCCACACGCCGAGTATGTCATTAGGCCGGATGGCAAAAGGCTCCAGGTAACTGAAATCACAAGAAAGGAAATCATAGACACACTTTCCAAAGGATTTGTTGTTGAGCGCCAGCTGACAAATGGCGACACTGTGCTATTCAACA
>VGKX01000015.1 GCA_016866895.1 Candidatus Parvarchaeota archaeon | reverse complement strand
AATCTTGACCTTGCTTGGCGTAAGGAGTATCTTGTCGTTGTCAATCCTTGCAATATCGCCGTTTATTTTTGTCGTGAAGCCTTTTATGCTGTCAATAATGCCCTTGAGCTTGTTTGGCTGCTTGGAAAGCGGCGTTACATTGAGAAGCACTATGTTTTTTGCCTTCAGCTCGTCCATTATCACGGAAACGTCGGCTTCTGACTCAAGTGCAATCGGCTTGACGTAAAAATCAGCAGGTTCGTGCAGCGCATCAACGTTCTCCATTTCAATAGTGTTCATGTATTCTTCAATGTTGATGTCCTTGTTCAAACCAAGCCCTTTTGAAATTTTTTCAAACATTCCCATTCAAACACCCCTGATTAATGCAAAACTAAGCCTCGTGCTAATTAAATGTCGGAAAGGGTTAATAAGGCTTTTCTTATAATGCTTGCCCCCCAAACTTTAGCGCCATCTGCGCGCAAAAAACCAGCAGATTCGGCAAAATGCATTCTGAAAAAACCCCTAAAACAATTCTGCAACAAACGTGTTGAAATGAAATCATTCCTTGACATACTGCAAAAACCCACCTGCTTTGCAGACCGCAACGCGCTCTCGCCGCACTTTGTGCCCCCTGAGCTTCCCTTCAGGGATAGGGAAATAGAAAAGGTCATGCTTTGCGTTTCGCCTGCCCTCAAAGGCGGCAGGCCCAGGAACATCTTCCTCTACGGCAAGACCGGGACAGGCAAAACTGCCTGCGTCAGGCGGGTAATGTCGAAGTTCGAGTCCCTTGGCACAAAGGCCAAATTTGCCTATGTCAACTGCAGGATTTACAACTCACGCTATAAAGTCATGCAAAAGGCGCTCAAGGGTTTTTTGCCGGAGCTTGAGCGGGCGGGGTTTGGCATAACCTTCATGTATGAGAAGATGCTTGAATGGGTTGAGTCGGACGGCAAGTTCCTTGTGCTTGTGCTCGATGAGGTTGACATGGTCAAGGACCTTGACGAGCTGATATACTCCCTCACGCGAGCAAACGACGAGCTTTCTGGAGGCGGCGTCTCGCTTGTAGGCATCTCAAACAACCTGTCATTCAAGGAAAGGCTTGATTCGCGCTCCAAATCCACGCTGTTTGAGACAGAGCTTGTATTTGCTCCCTATAACACGCAGCAGCTTGCGACAATACTCTCCAAGCGCTGCCAGATTGGATTTAAGCAAGGGGTCGTTGAGGACTCGGCAATCAATCTTGCCGCAGCCGCATCGGCGTCCGAAACCGGGGATGCAAGATATGCACTGAGGCTCCTGCTTCGCGCAGGCGAAATTGCTGATGAATCCATAACATCGGCGCAGCAGGCTGCGCTTGCCAAAGTCACTGACAAGCAGGTCAACCTTGCGCGAAAAGCGGTTGACGAGGATGTGGCAAAGGAGACAATTTCCACGCTTCCGGAGCACCAGCAGCTTGTGCTTCTTGCAGTTGCCTCACTGACTCTTGCAGGGGGCAGCAGATATGCGCGCCTTGAGCCTTCGCCCCAGGCCGCAGGCAATGAGAGTTTTCTTTTTTCAGGTGAGGTGTATGAGGAATACTTAAACCTGTGCTCCCTTCAGACACTTGAGCCGCGCACTGCACGGTGGTACCGCGAATATCTGCACGACCTTGAGATGCTTGGCCTTGTGACAATGGTGGAATCCGGCAAAGGAGTCAGGGGGCATACAAGATTTATCAAAATAGGCTTTTCAGCGCAGGAAATCAAGTCAATAATAACCCAGAACCTGTACAACAGGTCGTTTGGCAGGGAAATCTCCCAGGTAGAAGGTGACGGCACATGAAACCAAAAAAAGAGGCGCCAATGCGCAAGCCAGCCAAATTCGCGGCAACCGCAATTTCTTCAAGCAGAGGCGCACAGCCCATTTCTAATTTTATCTTTGAGGCAGGGCAGCTCAAGCGCACGGCAAGGTCCGGCTGGCTGACTATCGGAATTGAAAACCCGGAAAGCGTGGCTGAGCACACGTACAGGGTCTGCATCGTGGGGCTGCTTTTGTCAAGAATGGAGGGACTTGCGCGCCAGCAGGAGCATCAGGTCCTTTTGGGGTGCCTGCTGCACGACGTTTGCGAGACTAGGGTTTCAGACCTCAATAAAATCAACAAAAAATATGTAAGACCGTCAGTTGGGGCTGCAAACAAGAATCTGTTCAGGCCACTTGGCCTGGGCGTTTTGCAGGATTTCGCATCTTCCCAAAAGAATAGGAAAGCCGCAAGGATTGTGCTTGAGGCTGACAGGCTTGAAATGTGCTTTAGCGCACTTGAATACGCGGCGCTTGGGCACAGGCATGCCCTTGATTGGGTTGAATCAGCAAGGGCAGACTTAAAAACAAAATCAGCCAAAATGCTTCTCTGGCAGGCAGAATCCGCAGACCCGTTTGCCTGGGTCTCAAACGCCTCCAAATAGAAAGCAAGAGGCAAAGGCTTGCAAATCCAACATTCTAGGGTGTCTTTCATTACAACCAAACTTGTTTTCGCCTCCATCGCAGGTGTTTTTGCAGCCTTTCTCCTCATAACGGCAGGGTGCATAAACCAGCAGGTTACAACTGCAGACTGCGCAAGTGCGACTGGGGGGGATTTCAACAAGTCAATCTGCTTTCAAAAACAGGCGGTAGGTGTTGCAGTCCTCCATAGCGGCACAGACACGCGGGCGCAGGCGCTTGCCAAATGCAGGCTTGCTCCTGATGAGGATGTGCAAAAAGTCTGCATCAAGTCCATTGCAAGCATACTCAAAGATCCGACTCTGTGCCAGGAAATACCAGATGCCTCGTTTGTGACATCATTTTTCAACATTGATGGCTCAGGGGCGGTAAAGGAAGGCTGCATGAAGGCAGCACAAACTCCAACGCCGCCATGTGTTGTTCCTGCAATCTTAATCCTGTCAATCGGCCTTGCAGCAGCTTTTATCAAAAGAAGCAATAATCAATGAATGCTTCAGACTTCGATTTAGCCTTTTATACAGGCTTATACTAGCGGGCTGTCTATTATTTCAAGTGCCTTCTTGACACTCATTCCCTCCCTAATGCCAAGCTCCTCGGCCCAGCTTGTCATCCCCCTGACTTTTGCCCTGAACACATCGTCAAAGCTTTTTACGTTTGAAACAAAACAGGCAACATCCCCATGCTTTTCAGCCGTCGCCTTGTCAACATAGCCGCAGGCAACATACCCGGCTTTTGCCTTTATGACTATGAGTGGGACGTTGCCAAGGTCAAAGTGCACCCCATTGTAAGTCCTTCCTTCAAAACTCAAGCTCTGTTCCATTTGACCACCACACACAAAGCCTGTGCAATTTTTTCGGTTTAAGGCGTGCCTTGCCGCACCGCCGCTTCCCTGCAATTACACGATTCATGCATCTAGCTAAAGCCCGATCGTTAATTTTGCCATTCCATCTATTACTGTCCCTGCGCTTCTTGGTTTGAATCTTCCTGCTTGCTTTGGCTTTCAGGCTGCACCCCCTGCTGTTGTTGGGTGCCCTGGCCTTCCTGTTTCTGTCCGCTTCCCTGTGCCTGGCTTTGGCTTCCTTGCCCATATGGGTTGTTGTGCCTGTAGCCTCCGCCAGAAGCATACCCCCCCCTCAGGCCGCCAAATGCCTCCCTTCTCTCCTTTGCAGCTGCAGCCTGCCTTTTTTTCTTCTCATAAATCCTCTTGTGCTTGCCGCACGAGGGGCAGTAATGGAATTCCCTGGATATGCTTGTCCGCACATCGTCGGCTGTCCTCAAGTCGGTGCTATATACTGAAGTCCTAAATAGCGTGACTGCCTTGTCCCTTGGAACCCTGCTTCCGCACGAATCGCAATTTACAAGCCGTTCCCTTCCTCTTTTTTTGCTGCCCATATTTTTCACCTTTCTTTAAGACAAATTTCATTATTGACTTATTTTTCAATCTCTGAACCCTATTTTTTCTTTTCAACCACTAATGCAGTCCCAGTCGCTGACAATATAACAACCGCCTCAAAGACATTTGCGGTTTCTATATCAACTCCGACAACTGCATTTGCACCGAGTCTGACTGCGCTGTCCTTTAATCTGTCTATGGCCTCCACCCTGGCTTTTTCTATTTCGGTAGAATATGCAGTTATCTCTCCGCCAAAAGCGCTTTCAATCCCTGCGATTAATCTTCCGCCAACGCCCCTTGAGCGAGCTGTAAGTCCAGTTACAAGTCCAAGGGTTTTTACTATTTTATAGCCCTCGGGCAGTGGCGTGTTCATTATAAGCAATTCGCTTGTCATTCTATCCACTTTTGCTTTTGACTCATAAGGTGCGGCCGCTTCCTGCTAATTCATGGGCTGTTGATTCTACTTTATCCTCACTGCATACTTTCCCGGCATTTTTGCGGAAAGCTTTTTTCCAAGCTCAGAATTCTGGGCGTCAAACACATAAATCTGGCTGTTGAATTTTTCCGTAAGTTCGGTCCCCTGGCATGCAGGGCACGTTCCGCCTTCGCTTACAATATATCTGCAATTCTTGCACGCCTTCATTTTCCCACCCTGGCTTCAAACATTACCTATTCGCCGCGTTTTTGCCTTTTGTCAACCTTCTCCTTTTTCTCCTTTGCCTCTTTGGCAGGCTCATCCTTGCCTGCAGCCTTTTTCCTTGCCTGCACGTCAATCCACTCAATCTTTCCAAGCCCTTCGGGCCTCATGGTAAGCCCTATCTTTGAGTCTGTGCTTGCGCCTTTTATGCTGACTGTCGAGATTTTGGCTGCGACAATGTCCCCTTTCTTCAGGCTCTTCTTGCTTTCCTTGCCTACAAATGCAGGTATCTTTTTGTTATACGTAAGATAATCGTTTGCAATCTGCGACAAGTGCACAAGGCCCTCAAGTGGCCCAAGGCCCAAAAACGCTCCAAACTCCACAAGCTCGCTTACTTCTGCCTCTATTATCTGGTTGATTTGCGGCTTGAATACAAGCGCGTCAAAAGTCACGTCAAAATGCGCGGCCCCATCGCCGGGTATGACAACCCCGTCGCCATGGGCCTTTGCATTCCATATGGCAAGCACCATGCCAATTTCATGGTCCATGCGCCGCTCATACCTGTCGCGCACTATCTGCGCAACCGCGTCAGTCAGCTTCATGCCAAATACTTCAGGGGGAATCCTGACCCTGTCAGAAATGTTTACGACCTGGTACATAAATTTCACCACACCAAATTCAAGCCAGCTTTATTTTGCTGCAGCCTGCCTCTTTTGCAGCACCTTCAAACAATCAATTTAATGCGAAATCTTTTGCATGGGCTAAACTAGGCTTTTATTGCATAAATTTATACATGCCAATCAATATAAACCTGCTTTGGGCCTGGCCGTGCTCCAAACTCTTTGCCTGGTACAAATTTATCCAGACAGAAACATTCCACTAGCCCGCTTCATTTCAACTGAATAAGCAACCCTCTCCTCAAAAACAGCCACTATGCCTTTAGCATGCCCCTGTGCCGGGTGCTTGAAGTTGGAGCTTACTGCCCTGATTGCAGGCACAATGCTTCCAGGAAGCTCAAACCCTTCAATTGCCATAAGCTTCCTGACTGCGTTTATTGCCCCAAAACTCACCAATTCATCATTCCCAAGAATCAGCTTTACAAGCAATTCATCCTTCATCTTGGAAGGATAGTTCGAAGCCTCAAAAGCAAGCATCTGGCCGCTCAGCATCCTCTCACTTTTGCTTCCAGCACTAAGTTTCCAGTTGAGATATGAGCCGAATCTCCTGTGTGTTTTTCCATCCCAAATAATATTTTCAAACATGCCAATTAACTCGTTTTTCCTCTGGCAATCTTGCATTTTTGCCGCAATCTCAAAGACATAAACGGTTTTTTGGATTGACCTTGCCATATATTGTCTGAGTCGCTGGATGTTTCCCCCATTGATAATCTGTGCAATATTTTCTTTCTCAGTTTTCTTCAATTTTGGGCAAATTTCAATGCGCTTCCTTACTTTTTTGATGAACTGGTAAGTTTCCCTAAGCGTTTGCACTGCCTCGCCTTTGCCGCGGCGCATTGTTGCAAGCCTCTGCGCAATGTCTCCAAATGCATAACTCATGTCCTCCTCTTTCAAGGCAAGCAGTTTGAGTCCAGCGCAGGTGCCTGAAAGGGTGGCAGCATCATTGGATGATAAAATCTCCCTGATTTTTGATTTTTCAAGGTCAAAATGGCATGAAGCTGCAAGGAACCTTGCGCACACCTCCCGCACTTGTGCGGTTTGGTTTTTGAGGCCTGCTTCAAAATAGCCTGCCACGCTTGCTGCCCCTTGCGTGCATGCAAGATTGTCAAGTGCCTGTGCCGCCCCCTGCCTTATTCTCTTATTGGCCCCAAATACCTCGCTTTCAACCAGAAGCTTTGCAATCTCAGGCATTGCGGCAATGTCCTGCGCACTAATTTCAGGAACAAGGCCTTTCCCAAGACTTGTTTTCAGTGCACCAAGCACGTTTTCTGTTTCCGCCTGCTTTTTCTTGTGGTCGTTGCTTGCCACTTGAGTGCCAACTGATTTTTTCTCCACAATGCGGTTTTGGCCCCTTTTTTTCTTGTTGCCCAAATTCTCGTTTTTCGGGCCTTTCTCCGTTTCGCCAAAGCCCTGCCGCCATTCTGCCAGGGGTTGTTTAGAAGCCATAAATATCATCAACTATCCTTCTTTCCTATCTTAAAGGACAAAATCGCTCAATCCACATTTATATATATATATATTCCTAAACAATTTTTCCTGCCACTTGCCTTTTTGCTAATTCCAAGTGCAGGATTGGTTAGGCTGTTGTCAGGCTTAAGAAAAAATAAAGGAAAAAAAGAAAACAAAAAAAGAGAAAAGAAGAAGTCGCCGTTTTTCCAACCCATCTAAATCAAGTGCATTGCATACTTGACAAAAAGCCCCACAAACAGTATGGAGACTGTGTTGAGGATTTTTATCAAGGGGTTCAGTGCAGGTCCTGACGTGTCCTTGAGAGGGTCGCCAACAGTGTCGCCCACAACAGCCGCCTTGTGCGCAGCGCTTCCCTTGCCGCCAAGGTTGCCCTGCTCAATGTATTTTTTGGCGTTGTCCCAAGCCCCGCCCGCATTTGACATGAAAACAGCCAAAAACTGCGCGCAAACCAGGGCGCCAACAAGCATTCCGCCAACTGCGGCAGGCCCAAACAACAAACCTATTACAACAGGCGTTGCAACTGCAAGTATCCCTGGCACCATAAGCTCCCCTAGTGCGGCCTGTGTGGAAATGTCAACACATGCCGCATAATCAGGCTTTGCCTTGCCTGCCATTATGCCCTTGATTTGCCTGAACTGCCTTCTAACCTCCTCAATGATTTTCTGCGCCGCCTTGCCAACCGCCATCATTGAGTATGCTGAGAACAGGAACGGCAGGGCGCCACCTATCAAAAGGCCTATTAGGACCGAAGGCTCCATGACGTTGATTATTGGAAGCCCGTTTTGCGCAACCTCAATTCCGGCAGCGCCAATCTTGGCTGCTGCGATGTTGACCTCCTGTGCAAATGCAAGCAAAAGTGCAAGGGCTGCAAGGCCTGCCGAGGCAATTGCAAATCCCTTTGTTGTCGCCTTTGTCGTGTTGCCAACGGCATCAAGCTTGTCAGTCACTTCCCTGACCTTGCCTTCCATGCCTGACATTTCTGCAATGCCCCCTGCATTGTCTGAAACCGGCCCGAAGGTGTCTACTGCGACAATTATGCCTGTCAGCGACAACATCGCCATCACTGCAACCGCAATTCCAAACACGCCGGCAAACTTGAAGGAAAGCAGTATGCCGACAACCACAATCAGGGCAAAAGGCGCAGTGCTTTTAAGCCCTATTGCAAGCCCGGAAATCACGTTTGTGCCAGCCCCAGTGCTTGCGCTTTGCGCAATCTCCTGTACTGGCTTTTGTTTTGTTGAAGTGTAATAGTCAGTTACCCAGACTATGGCAATGGCAACAGCAAGCCCGACAAGGGAAGCCAGAAACACCCCAAACGAAGTTGGCGCGGCCGCGTTCCCCTGCACTTGTTGGCCTATCTCGGGTATTATCGCATTTGATATGAAATAGAACATCACTGCCGCAAGAACGGCTGTTGCGTAAATCCCATTTGAGAGCCCCTGCATCGGGTCCCCCTTTTCACTTGTCCTTACTACAAAACTTCCAACCATGCTTGCAACTATCGCCCCCGCTGCTATCACAAGGGGAAAGACAATGCCTGCCACCCCAAATGTCAGGTTGCCAAGTATCATTGCCGCAATTATCGTAACAACATAAGACTCAAACAAATCAGCTCCCATGCCGGCGCAGTCGCCAACATTGTCACCAACATTATCTGCAATGACTGCGGGGTTTCTCGGGTCGTCTTCTGGGATTCCGGCTTCAACCTTGCCAACAAGGTCGGCCCCAACGTCGGCCCCTTTTGTGAAAATGCCACCGCCAACCCTTGCAAACATTGCAATCAATGAAGCCCCAAAGCCCATGCCTGTAATCATCTGCAGTATGGCCGATGACGATTCGGCTGCAGCAGCTCCAAGGCCTGGAAATATTCCGGCACCAAGCGCCCAGGCGTAGGCAAACCAAAGCAGGCTGATTGCACTTAGGCCAAGGCCGACAACAGACAAGCCCATGACCATTCCGGACCTGAAGGAGAGTTTCAACGCCTCGTTAAGCCCCTTTGCGGCTGCCTGCGCGGTCCTCACGTTTGCCTGCGTTGTAATGTCCATGCCTATGTATCCAGCTATTGCCGATGCAACGGCTCCGACAAGAAAAGAGACTGCCGTCGGGTACCAGATTGGGTCGACTAGCGCCCCAAGCACAAGAAACACGATGAAAATTAGCGCAGCGAATTTTGCCACTGTGGAGTTTTGCCTTTTCAGGTATGCCATTGCCCCCGTGCGTATTGCATCTGCAATTTCATTCATTTTGGCATTGCCGCGCTTTTGCCGCCTGACATCCAGATACAAATAGGCTGCGGCCCCCATTGAAAACAAGCCGGCCATTAGTGCCACTAATTGTAATGCGAAAGTCTCCATCAGATGCACCTCACCACGCTATAATACGAATGCAGCAAGCATTTTTTCTCTCAGGGTATTAAATAGTATCGGAAGACCAATGCCGGAAAACCAAACTCAGCCCCCCGCCCCATTGTCAAACTTAACAAATATATTTCTCGAACTTGCGATGCGCACAACAATCACAAAGCACAAATTAAATCGGGGCCGCCGCCCGATTCAGTGCTCCTCAAGCACCTTTTTTGCACCAATAACTCCACTTGTGTTTGCCTGCGTTTTTGCCTGAATTGTAAAACTCTTTCTTGCAAGAGCCTCCCTGTTTCTGGCGGCTATCCCGACGCTTTTTCCTGCCCCGCCGACAAATTCCTCAAAACTCATTGCATGTATTAAATTGCAGCCACCGGGCTTGCCTGTGTATTGTTGAACAAGCCCACCAACAACTTCATCTATGCCCCGGGCAATTTTTTCCACATCTTTTGCCCACTGCTTGCCCCTCGCGCCCCTTTTCGCTATCACCAAAAGCCTTGCTATCCTTGCGGTTCCAATGCCTTTTGACTCGCTTAAAACCATCTTGAGCAGGCGTTCTTTTCCAAAGTCGCTTTCCCTCAACAGTCCGGCTTCAATAAATTCAAACACCTGCTTTCCCATTATCGCGCTCAATCCAGTCCCAGCCTCGCCAATGCCGTCCATTATTCCAGCCAAATCCGCCTTTCCATTTTTTGCAAATGAAACAAGTTTGCATGTTTTTCTCTCACGCACCCAATTATCCGCAAGCAGCCTGCTTATCTTATAAGCCGCACCACCGTCAGCTGTCTTTTCCAGTCCTGCAAGAAGGTTCTTTTCCGCAAAACCAATTCCAATGCCCTCCATTAGCAAGCCCTCCAAGACTTCCGCAACTCTCTTAAGGCTCACTCCGTCTGCCTCGTATAGGGCAAGGCTGGCTATGGCTTGCAGCCTTGGGCCAAGCTTCTCAACATCGCTTTCTCTGGCTGCGATTTTTTCAGCCGGTGTCGGGTAATATTCATACACTCCAGTATCAAGGCCAACTGTCGATTTTCCTGCGACATCAAAAATTAGTTTCACCCTTGCGCCAGGGGCTTTTCCAAGCATCAACCTCTCAAACAGGCTTTTTGAGATGCTTGAATTCCTCATCCTGACTGTGCCTTCAGCTGAAAAATACAATGGAATTTTTGCTGTCATGCCGCGCTCAACTGCCAAACTGGTTTTCCTAAACACCGCTCAATACACATTTATATTTGTTTTGCGACAAATCATCGTCACAAGCCCGCAAATAACTTAAGACACTGTCCGCAGGAGCTTAACTTCCAACACAGCTATTGCCATTAAAAAATCTTGACTGCTAACACTTGCATTCTGGAAACAAACCTTTTTCCGGATTTATTTTCGCAATTTTTTTGCAGCGGAAGATTAGATGGCAGAATTGAAACGAACTCCCCTATTTGAGATACACAAGTCCCTAGGTGCAAAGCTTGTTGACTTTGGCGGCTGGGAGATGCCGGTCCAGTACTCAGGAATATTGGAAGAGCACGTGGCAGTAAGGGCTTCGGTTGGCATATTTGACGTTTCGCACATGGGCGAGGTGACTGCAAAGGGGCCGCAGGCAATGGCCTTTGTGCAAAACCTTGTGACAAACGACATATCAAAGGCAGCGGACGGCCAATGCGTCTATTCCCCTATGTGCAACCCACGCGCTGGGATAGTTGATGACCTTCTTGTTTACAAAAAATCCAACGACGACTTGTTTATAGTTGTCAATGCCTCAAACACCGAAAAAGACTTTGCCTGGATGCAACAAAACGGCCTGGGTGCAGAACTGAAAAACATCAGCGACAAAACCGGGGAAATTGCGCTCCAGGGGCCAAAAGCGCAAGGCACGCTGCAAAAAATTACCGATTTCGACCTTGCCGCACTGAAATACTTCAGGTTCTCCCAAATGAATGTGGCGGGCATCAATGCACTTGTCTCAAGGACAGGCTATACAGGGGAGGACGGGTTTGAGATTTACTGCGCCAGTGAAGACACGGAAAAAATCTGGGGCGCGCTTATGGAAGCCGGGGCAGAGTTTGCAATAAAACCATGCGGCCTTGGCGCGCGCGACACGCTGCGCCTAGAGGCTGGCCTCATGCTTTATGGGAACGACATTACGGATGATGTAACTCCCTACGAGGCGCCGCTCAAGTGGACAGTCAAGCCAGACAAAGGCGACTTTATTGGCAAATCCGCATTGCTTGCACAAAAACCCAAGCGCAAACTTGTCGGTTTTGAGCTTCTTGAGAGGGCAGTGCCAAGGCACGGAAATGAGCTCTATGTAAATGGCGAAAAGTTTGACCTTGTCACAAGCGGCACGTTTTCGCCAACACTAAAAAAGCCCATTGGCTTTTGCTTTGTGCCGGTTGATATGCCGGACGGGTCACAAGTCGAGATAAAAATCCGGGACAGGCTTTACGCGGCCAAAACCTGCAGCCACAGGTTTTTGGCGAAAAAACAGTAGCAAGAAATCAAAAAACAAATCACGCATAGAATCACGCCAAAACAAGCCAACTGCAAACAAAAACAACACGCAACAAAAACAACACGCAACAAAAACAACACGCAACAAAAACAACACGCAACAAAAACAACACGCAACAAAAACAACACGCAACAAAAACAACACGCAAACAAACAGTACTAATATCTAACAAGTACTATTACTATTATTCAACTTCCAATTTTACCATCTACTCTATCCTATCAAGTTATAATTATTCAATTCCTGAAAAAATCCTGGAAAACCTGGAAAACTGTCTGTGTGGGTCGGGGCATTTGAAATTCACAAAAGAGCACGAATGGGTCGAAATCAAAGACGGCCTGGCGATTGTGGGGATTACTGACTACGCCCAGCATTCTCTTGGCGACATCGTTTCAATTGAGCTCCCTAAAACAGGCTCAACAATAAAGCAAGGCCAGTCGCTTGGGGTTGTTGACAGCATGAAGGCAAGCAGCGATGTCTATTCGCCTGTTTCAGGCGAAGTTGTTGAAATCAACAAGGAGCTTGAGTCCAATCCCCAGTGGCTTAACGAGTCGCCGCAGGAAAAAGGTTGGATGGCAAAAATCAGGCTAGCCAACCCTGCCGAGTTTGATGCGCTTATGAGTGAAGAGGAGTATAAAAATTACACTGGAGGGCTTGGCAAATGAACTTCGTTCCCCTCACTGATTCTGACAAGCAGCAGATGCTTCTTAGGATTGGTGCGCCAAGTGCAGAGCAGCTGCTTTCAGACATGCAGCCAAAACTCGAAAGGCCACTTGCCTTGCCCCCTGCGCTAAGTGAAATGGAAGTTTCAAATCTGGTGCGCTCAATTTCCGAGAAAAACAGGGTTTTGAAGTGCTTCAGGGGCGCAGGCAGCTATGCGCACTATGTCCCTTCGACTGTGGGCCAGCTTCTTTTAAGAGGGGAATTTTTCACAGCGTATACTCCCTATCAGCCTGAAGTGAGCCAGGGCACGCTGCAGGCAATCTACGAGTTCCAGACACTGATTTGCCAGCTTACCTGCATGGAGGCTGCAAACGCAAGCATGTATGACTGCGCAACTGCGATAGCCGATGCGGTGATAATTGCAAGGGCGGCAAACGGGCGCAAGGAAATTTTCGTTGCAGGCAAACTCAATCCGCAGTACCGGGCCACGCTTGATACTTACGCGGCGGCAGGCAATTTTGAGTTTTCGCAAACAGTTGGCCAGAACACCACATGTGTTGTTGTCCAGAACCCGGATTATCATGGCAACATTCTTGATTTGGCACCGCTTGAAAAGCAGGCGCACGAGGCAGGCGCGCTTTTGATTGTTGCCGTCCCAGACCCAACCTGCCTTGCGGTAATGCGCCCACCTGGGGAGTTTGGGGCTGACATTGTGGTTGGCGAGCTTCAGGCACTGGGCAATGGGATGAACTTTGGCGGCCCTACGGGGGGCTTTATGGCAATAAA
>VGKX01000014.1 GCA_016866895.1 Candidatus Parvarchaeota archaeon | reverse complement strand
AAGTGCCGACAAGCACGAAGTCGCCAAAGGACTCCACCCAGACCCAATAGCCTCCGGGGCTTGTTGGCAAGGACCCCCTGACTGGCGCCCTGGTGGTTGAGAATACGTCGGTGTTATACACCCTGATGTTGATTTCGGTGGAGCTTGTGTTGTCGGTTGCATTGGACGGGGGTTTTCCGACCCATCTGTTGTTATTGTCAATTCCCGGCGGGATTGTTATATAAACAAGCCTTTTTGCCCCCAGTCCCTGGGAGTATACCCAGTCGGAAGCGCCTGCAAGCTCCCTGGTGCTGCTTTGCGCGTCTTCAACTTCCTTTTGCAGGTTTAGGGAGCCAAAATAATAATTTCCAAGTGCAAGAAATGCCGTGAATGCCACAAGGCAGACGGCAAATATCAGCAAAAACTCAACGCTTGACTGGCCTGCAAGGCGTTATATGATTGCTTTTAATTGCCACGCTGTTGTTGTTGGATTAGACTAATTATAAAGATTTTGGGGATTGAGGGGAATTGGCTGTGTGATTGACTTTTTGCGTTTTGGTGATTTGGGGGAGGTTGGTGTTTTGAAGGAGGTTGGTGTTTTTGGGGATTTGGGAGAAGTCAGTTTTTTTGTGTTGTTTTGCGCGTTTGGATTTTTGGAACCTGCCTTGACACCAAATCCTGCTTAAGCGACAGCCAGGTATTTCCCGGAACATCGGCCTCCACCATCACGTTTGCCCCAATCCAGCACCCGTCCCCGACGCACTTGCCAGGCATGATTGAACACAGTACACCGAACTTGCACTTGTCCCCTATTATTGCGCCAAGCTTGTTCCTGTTTGTGTCGATTATGATGTCATTGACTGTTGCCTTTATTGCCCCGGCGTCAAACCTGAAATTGGCAATCTGTGTTGCAGCCCCGAAGTTGCAGCCTTCCCCAACAATGGAATCCCCTATGTAGGAGAGGTGCTTTGCATTCACGTTGTCAAATATGATTGAATTTTTTATTGTAGTGGAGTCGCCAATTGAGCAGTTGTTGCCAATGGACGTTGTGCCGCGGATGTACGCGTGCGGCCCGATTTCACAGTTGTCGCCCACATAGACAGTGCCTTCTATGTAGCTGTGCAGCACCCTTGAGTTTTTTCCCAGGATGAGCCTGCCTTTTATCGTGGAGTTTTCAACCAGGCCAAGGTTTTTTGCAGGCATTTTTGAAAGCAAAAACTCATTGGCTGCAAAAAGCTGCCAGGGAAGGCCCATGTCAAGCCAGTATTCGTCTATTATGCATGCCCTGACCTTTGCGGACTTTAGCACATCGGTAATCTCATATTCTCCCCTTGGCGAAGGCTTGACTTTGTCAATAAGCGAAAAAACAGAAGGCTCGAAAACATAAAGTGAACAGTTTGCAAGGTTTGAGGTCGGAATTTTCGGCTTTTCGGCAAAGGACTCTATGTAGTCGCCTTTCACCTTTGCAAGCCCGTATTCCTGCGGATTTTGGACAAGCTTTAGCGCTGCGGTTATTTGTGCCCCACCCTGTTTTGATTGCTCCTGCTGGTGTGCCGAACTTAGTTTTTTGAATGCCGAAGGCTCCGTGATTATGTCGCCTGCAAGCGCATAAAAGGCCTCTTTGAACTTGCCGCAAGCGCACCCAAAAGCGGCCGCAGTGCCGTACTTGTCCCCCTGGACCACAAATTCAAGCTCCACGCCGCAATCTTTGTTATTGAAATAATCCTTGATTGTGTGCGGGAGATATTTGACAACCACGACTGCTTGTGAGACGCCTGCCTCCCTTAGCGAATCAAGCACATGGTGGAGTATTGGCTTTCCTGCAATGTGAATCATGCATTTTGGCCTAGTGCTTGTAAGGGGGCGAAGCCTTTTTCCCTCCCCTGCAGCCAGTATGACGGCTTTTTTTATTGCCATGGATAAAACCGATTTGACAGAGATTGTGACGCATTATATCTAAGATATCTAAGCTGCACCATGCTGTTGACACAGATACTTCAAGGAAATTGTGCATAATTTCAGTATTTTTCAGTATTTAAGGCATGGGGTTTTGTTTGGCGCGGTGTTGGAGTAGGTTTCAGGTTTCTGAAAGTTTGCTTCAGGCCTTTGATACTGAGTTTTGTATGATGCTTTCAAGCGCCCTTACAGTGCCATCAAGCCTTTTTTGGGTCAGGCACTCGGCAGTAAGGCGCATGATTGGCTCTGTTCCAGATGGGCGTATTAGGAACCAGCCGTCCTCAAAGTCCACCCTCAAACCGTCTGACAGGCTTTTTGCTCCTTTGAGCTTGCCGGCGCTTTCCACTTGCCTTTCTATAAGTGCCATTGCCGCCTTCTTTTTTTCATTGGGGCACGGGAATTTGGCCCTGTGTATTGGATAGGTCTTTACTTGTTTTGAAAGGGCTGAAATCTCGCCTTTTGTGCAAAGCATTTCAATAAACTTCAGGCCTGAGAGAAGCCCGTCTGGGGATTTGACGCCGGCCGGATAAACATACTCGCCGCACGGCTCGCCCCCAAAGCAGCCGCCTTGTGAATATAGGCTTTGGGCAACATGGAGGCTTCCTACCGGTGTGATTGAGATTTCCCCTCCTCCTGCCTCCACTGCCCGGCGCACTGCAAGCGACGCCTCTACGGTGGTCACTATCCTTTTTCCTGCCTGCCTGTTTTTTCCAAGCTCAAATAGGCACATGAGGGCAAGCTGGACATCAAGTGGCAGGACATTGCCCTTCTCGTCCATTATTACCGCCCTGTCGGCATCCCCGTCGTGGGCAATGCCAAGCAAAGCTCCAGTCGCCCTGACAACCTTTGCAGTATCGGCAAGGTTTGCCTGGCTTGGCTCAAGGCCACGGTTGAAGCTTGTGTTTTGCTCGCAGTTGACTGAAACAACCTGGCACCCCACCATCCCAAGTAAATAGGGCATGCAGGTTGAGGCGGCGGCGTTTGCGCAGTCCACAACGACTTTGGGCCTTGTGGCTGCCACCTTGGCTGCGTCAATTTTCTGCAGTGCAAAGCCGAAGTATTGCTGGCGAAAGTCTGCCTGCCCAAGCCTGCCGACTTTGTCAAATTTTGCCTTTGGACTATAGTCCTGGCCAAGCTTTTGCTCCATTGCCTTTTCCTTTACCTTATCAATCTCAAAACCAGACTCAAATAACTTCATGCCAATATACTGCGGCGGGTTGTGCGAGGCTGTCACCATCACGCCGGTGCAGCCTAGCTGCTGGGAGGCAAAAGAGAGGACTGGGGTTGGAACGACACCAATGTCCAAAACTTCCGCGCCGCCTGAAAGCAAGCCTGAAACCAGCGCATGTTTTATCATGGGCGCGGCAAGCCTTGTGTCTGTTGCCACAACCGCCTTTTTGCCTGCCTGTGAAAGCGCGCCTCCAAGCCTGACTGCAAGCTCGCAGCCCACCTCGCTATTTGCAACCCCCCTTATTCCAGAAGTGCCAAACATGGTCAAACCTTGGTTAACTCAACAATAGCCTTTTGAGGAAGAAGTTATTTTCTTCTCTGAGCCACCATTGAGCCAATGTAGCCTGCCATTAGCCCGCCGCAGATTGAAAGCGGGACAATTATGCCTACGCAAAGCAGGTTGATGATAAGCACGCCTGTGCCTTTTGGCAGGTAGGAAGTCATAAGTGACGAGAGGGTGTCTTGCGCATTTGGCTTGAGGGCCGAAACGACAAGAATTAGCGCCACCTTGATTATTGCCGAAGCAACTCCTGAAACAAACCCCGTAAGGCCGCCTGCAAGGGCCCCCACAATCTTGTCATGGGAATATTTTTTTGAGGCAGTGTATCCTGCGTAGCCATAAAGCACAAGTGAGACTGGGATTAGGACAACAGTTATTATGTCAAGAAATGGTATGGAGAAGTACTTGACAGCCGCGGCTATTGTCTCAAGTATTGCCGAAAGAACCGTTATTGCAAGTATTGGAATCAAGGCCGATTGCATTGCGTTTTTGAATTCCAGAATATCACCCCAATGGCATATGATTGAAGATAAAATTGCTACACATTACTACGCTCTTGGAATATAAATTGATAGGGGGGTTGAAATAAAACAGGCGCACTAGAAGAGGAGTTGCCCGACAATGCAGCCAATGCGAGCCCCGGTTATTTTGGCCTCCAGGTCCTGGCCCAGGGCTACTTCAAAACCACGCGGAATTGAGCCGGGAGCAATTGCAACCTGCCTGTAGTAATCGTCCCTGCCTGTGAAGGTCTTTTGCTTTTCGGTGACTGTGAAGCTGGCCTTTTTCCCAATCCATTTTTTGTTGTTCTCAAAAGCTATTTTTCTGCACAGTGCAGAGCAGATTTCAGCCCTTCTTTTTTTCTCATTGTTTGGAACTTGCTCCATCCCAGCGGCCTTTGTAAAAGGCCTTGGCGAGAACTTGGAGACATTGACGATGTCAAATCTGGCTTTTCTTATCAGCCCAAGGGTCATTTCAAAGTCATCAAATGTTTCCTGCGGAAAGCCGACAATGACATCGGTTGCCAGAATCATGCCTGGGAATTTGCTTTTGAATGCGTCAGCAACCTCCATAAACTGGCTTACTGAGTATTCCCTCTTCATTTTTTCAAGGACGGAATCAGAGCCTGATTGCACCGGGATGTGGAGAAACTTGTACATTTTCCTGTTTTCAAAAGCCACAAGAAGCCTGTCAAGATGTTTTAATGCGTGCTCTGGGTTTGCCATCCCAAGCCTAACCTTGAAGTCCCCTTTGACGCTGCAGACAGCCTCCAAAAGCCGCCCAATGTCAGACCTGATTTCAGCACCATATGCCCCTGTGTCCTGCCCGGTCAGCTGTATTTCCCTGGCCCCAGCAGCCGCCCATTTTGAAACCTCATTTGTGATTGCCTCCGGTTTGTATGAAAACAATCTTCCGCGTGCAAGTTTTGTCTGGCAAAAAGTGCAGGAGGACAAGCAGCCTTCGGCAATTGCAACTTTCCCGATAATCCCTTCCCTTGACCTGGGCAGGTTTTCCTTTGACGAAAAATCCTTGAAGACTTTTTGCACCGTGCCATTAGCCGTGCTTTTTCCCGTTTTCCTGGAATTTTTCATGTGAAAAATTGCCGATTCGACTGCATCAAAAATCCTGTTCAGGCTTGAAGTGCCGACTATTGAGGCATTTGGGGCATTGTATGATACAAGCTTCTCATTAACCGACATGCAGCCGGCCAGCACAAGGGGCTTTCCTGCCCTTGCATATTTTGCGAGCCTGAAGGCGATTTTGTTTTCTGTTGCCTCCTTGACTGTGCACGAGTTAATTACTATGACGTCTGCCTTTGAGTCGTCCTCAACCTCCACGCAGCCGTTTTGGGCAAGCACGCCCCTCATTATGTTTGAATCGGACTGGTTGAGGGTGCAGCCGTAGGTGGCAAGCTTGAACCTGATTGCCTTGTCTTCTTGCAAAGCCTTAGCGCCATCGTGCCTAGATTGGGATGCCGCGCCTGCTGAAACATCGGCCATGTCCATGCATGCTGAAGTCTGGGCTGTGGATTGATTGCTGAGCCTTATTTTCATAGGAATGCACTTGGAGTTGCAATTAGCGCCCACCCACCTAGCTTTGCGGGGCGCTGCTTGCTCTTGCGCGCGCTTTCTTGTTTGTAGCTCAGGCAAGCATTAATAAATTTATCAAGAGGAAGTAATGCTGCATTTTGCTAGTTCAGGAAATACATGATAAGATGCATTAAAATGCGTTTGAAATTAAACTTTGTTGCAGCGGGCCAGAGAAAGCCCGAATCTGCAGCTAAAAGGAAATCAATGGAAATCAGGTGTTAAGATGATTTGTGAAAGATGCAGCAGCCCAGTCCACCAGTTCGAGCTTTGCAACTACTGCAACAAGAAGATATGCGTTTCGTGCACAAAGGCAGCAAAGCGCGTCGAAAAAACTGACAGGTTTGCGATTTGCAAGTCCTGCTGGGGCAACATGAAATCAAGAACGCGATGGAAAAAAGAGTAGGGGACTTGTTTTCAGCCGACAATTAATTTTGTGATTAGATTGGCGGCTAGTCTGACAGCCAAGTGGGGGCTTCTTGAAAAGAGGATTTGCCTACTTTGCTTTTTTGACTGAAATTTTGGCCTTGAAATCTTCTATTTCCCACTCCTTGGCGCCCTTGCCTGCTTGGCCAAAATCGACGGATTTTGCACTGACCTGGGCGCAAAGCTGTGATTCGTGCGCCTTGAGAATTGACTCAAGCTCCTTGTCGCACTCAATGCCGACTTGAGCCATGTCAGACTCAACCATTCCTGACTCCTTTCTTGAGATTTGGATTCTTCTTGAGACTTCCCTGACCATTGCAAGTGCAAAAAGCTCCTTGTTCAGGTGCACTTTAAGGTAAATTTTGCCATCTTCAAAGTTTCCGATTGCATGGTTTGTTGCTGATTCAATTATCTCGACAAGCTGCGGGGTGAACTCAAAGCCGCCTGCGTTGTGCTTGCCCTCTTTTCCATAAGATGCCGCAACCTCGTTTGCATCAAGATTTGACGCAACCTTTATCGCGTTTCCTGACTGCTCCTTGAACGCGGCGCCAATCTTGGAGTGGTGCACCTTTAGAGAATAGCCGCTTTTTATGCCGCCTGCGCCTATTGCCACTTTTTGCACGTTTGCCATTGTTTCAATGATGCCGGACATGTGCATTGCCGCATCGTTGACCTGCGTGCTTGACGAAACAATGTGGACGGATTCAAGTGGCCAGCGAAGCTTGACGTTTGCCGCCTGCCTGCAGCTTGCAGCACACACGACAATCTGGGATGCGATTTCAAATTTGCGCTCAAGCTGCGCGTCAATAAGCTTGAGGTTTGGCTGTGGGTAGGGAAAAAGGGAGACGGACTCCTCCTTTTCGTATGCCATGAAAAACTCCCTGTAGACGTGCTCTGAAATGAACGGGATTATTGGCGCCGCCAGCTTGGAGAGCGTTAGCATTGAATGATAAATCGCGCACAGGGCCGCCTTGGCGTTTTCCTCCTGCATGATGCGCCTTTTTGCAAGCTTGAGGTAGGTCCTGCTCAAGTCCTCGACAATAAACTGGCGGATGGCCTTAGAGGCCTTGTGGACCTCGTACCCGTTAAGCGACTCGTTGCAAATCCTCACAAGGGAATTGAGCCTTGAAAGAATCCACCTGTCCTCGACCTCAAGCTCCGCCTGCTCAAGTGCAACCGGCTTATGCTGATGGAACCTTTGCAGGAAAACAAGCATGTTGAAGTAGGTATTGAGGACCCGGCTTGCCTCCTTTACCTCGTCCCAGTTGAATTTCAAGTCGTCCCAGACCGTGTTTGAAAGAGACCAGAGGCGAAACGTGTCAGAGCCGTACTTGTCGACTATCTCCTCAAGTGGGACAAAGTTGCCTACGGACTTGCTCATCTTTTCGCCTTTTTCATCAACGAAAAAGCCGTGCATCATCACCGACTTATACGGGCTTGAGCCACAAAGCACCATGCCAGAGCCAAGAAGCGAGTAGAACCAGCCCCTTGTCTGGTCCTTGCCCTCCACTATAAAGTCGGATGGGAAGTAGTTCATTTCCTCTTCTTTTGTAAGCGAGGCCCAGATTGCGTTACCCGAGTCAAACCACACGTCAAGTATGTCCGGGACCCTGCTCATCTTGCCGCCGCATTTGCACACAAGGGTTACCTCGTCGATATACGGCCTGTGAAGCTCCTTGAGCTTTGGAAGCCCACTTGAGTCGCCAAGCACGCGGATTTCCTTGCAGGCATCCGACTGGCAGACCCAGATTGGAAGCGGTATGCCCCAATAGCGCTGGCGGGATATGCACCAGTCAGGCGCGCCTGAGACAAAATCTGAAAACCTGGTTTTTGCAAAATCAGGAGTCCAGCTTATGTTTTCTATTTCCTCAAGCATTTTTTGCTTTAGTTTTGTGATTGAAATAAACCACTGGTCTGTTGTCATGAAGATAAGAGGGGTCTTGCATCTCCAGCAGTGAGGGTACCTGTGCATGATGCTTCCGGAATGTATTAGAGCCCCGCACTGGTGCAGGTCCTCAATCACGGTCTTGTTGGCCTCAAGTGCCCTCAGGCCCGCATAGTCGCCTGCCTCTAACTTGAATTTGCCGGAGGTGTCAATGGGGCTGTAGATTTCTATTCCAAACCTCTTGCCGATTATGAAGTCCTCCGGCCCGTGCCCTGGGGCACAGTGCACAAGGCCACTTCCATCTTCAAGAGTTACGTATTCGTCTGAAAGAACGACCTTTCTCCTTGCCGACTTCCCGATTTTTCCTTCAAGCGGGTGGTCGTATTCAAGGCCCTCAAGCCGCTTTCCAGACATCTCGCCTAGCACGACTGGGCTTTTGCCAAACTCAAACGCCATCACGGCATCAAGCCGCTCCTTTGCTACAACCCAGGTTTCAGAACCAACTTTTACCCTGACATAGGTGAAAGTAGGGTGCACCATCACAGCCATGTTTGAGATAAGGGTCCAGGGGGTTGTTGTCCAGATGACAAGAAACTCCCCGCTTTGCGAAAGCTTGAACTTGACATAGATTGAGGGATCCTTTTGCTCCCCATACTCAAGCTCGTAGTTGGCTATTGTGGTTTCGCACCTGCTGCAATATGGCAACACCGAAACCCCGCGCTGCAGCAACCCCTTTTCATGGGCGACTTTGATTGTCCGCCAGGACGACTCGATAAACTTGTCCTCATATGTTATATAGGGCCGCTCAAAGTCCATCCACACTCCAATGCGCCTGAACTGGCCTGACATGACATCAATGTGCTGCGTTGCAAACGACTTGCACTTGGAGATGAATTTTGAAATGCCCAGGACTTCTATTTCCTTTTTCGAGCCAAGCTTTAGCTGCTGCTCTACTTTGACTTCTATTGGAAGCCCGTGCGTGTCAAACCCCGGCTGAGCCCTGACATTGAACCCGCTTGAGCGCTTGAAGCGGCATACGGCGTCCTTGATGCACTTGTTCCAGGCAGTGCCCGGATGTATCTGCCCCGTGGCATAAGGGGGCCCGTCGCAAAAGTAGAATTTTTCCCTGTCTTTGGCTTGCTGCTTTGCCTTCTGGTACACCTGCTTTTTTTCCCAGAACCCAAGTATGTTTTTTTCAAGCCCGACCTGGTCATGCATGCAAAACAGCCCCACTATTGCGCTGGCGCCCCTTGCTTGGCGCCTGCCTTGACTAGATTGGACCTGACAAAATTGCTTGTTGGCGCAATGAGGCCAAATACAAGGAAGGCTGCCGCAGCCCCTGAAAATGAAAACGAGCCAAAGCCCAGTGCAGCAAATGCTGCAACAAAGCCTGCAACAAGACAGAGGGCCACTAGAAGCCAGCTATTTTTCCCAAGTTCGCCTTTGAGGCTGACAATGGCAAGGTAGGAGATGAGAAATGAGGAGACCGACAGGAAGATTCCTCCCGTTCCAAGCGAGTTTATTGAAAGCAGGTTAGTGCCAAGGCTTGTCGCAAGGACAATCAGAAACACAAGGATTGAAAGGAACAGCAGACGCAAATTCTCATCCATGAAAATTACCCGAGTACTTGAGCAAATGCCAAAAAGCGCCTAAGAAGAGCTTTGTTGCAAAGGCCTTTATGATTGGCTTTTATCACAATTGGACTATAGCGTTGGTTTGCTTTACGATTGAATTTCACTTGACAATTTTTACTATATAAGACACCAAGATATTAAAATTGTTGTCAGCTAAAGAAAGCCTGCAGGCAGGCTTTAATGGATTGCATCATGGAATATGCCCTGCCCTGATTTATCCAAATAATTTGTTTGCCCTGAAGTGTTGCCATGACTGATTTTCTTCCTTGGACGGAAAAGTACAGGCCAAAAGTCCTCTCCGAGATAATCGGCCAGGGGCAAATTGTCGAAAGCCTCAAGTCTTTTGTCAAGGAAAAAAACATGCCAAGCCTTCTTTTTGCAGGCCCTCCAGGGTGCGGCAAGACAACTGCGACCCTTGCCCTTGCACACGAATTGTACGGGGATTCTTACAGGGGAAGCGTGCTTGAGCTCAATGCTTCCGTCACGCCAGAAACGCCGATTCTGATAAGGGAAAAAGGCGAGGTATTGCGAACGACCTTTGCCTATTTGGCAAAAAAATATTATGGAGACGGCTGCGAAGATTCACGAAGAGAAATCAATGGCATCGAAATACTCTCTGTTGACAGGGAGCATAAAGTCCATTTTCTGCCTGCAACTAAAATATTCAGGCACCGGAAATCCGAAGTAGTTTCCATAAGATACGAGGGCGGGGCTGTCCGTACAAGCCTGGACCACTCAGTAATTGTTCTTGACGGGAGCGCCGAGATGGTCTCAAAGAAGGCAGGCGAACTTCGAGCAGGAGATTTTCTAATCACTTTTGCCAAGGAAATTGACGGCAGAAGGCAGAACATTGACCTTTCGGACTACGCGCCTCAAACCCATAACCTTCTGAGGAGTGGAGTTGTGAGAAATCCAAAGACAGGGCACGTGTTTGAGCAGAAGGAACTCAACGAGCAGACTGCATGGATGATGGGGCTGTATCTTGCAGAAGGATGCCTGTCTTTCAGGAACGGCACGAGCGGGCAGATTATTTTTACTGTTGGCTATCCACAGGAAATGAACATCGTAAACTCCCTTGAGGAAACGTTTGAAGGTGAGTTTGGGCTTCGCGGCAGCACTGTTTTTGGGAAATCGGGCTTTGACAGGACAAGAACGTCCTCTATTCAGTTCAGAGTAATGAATACCCAGCTCGCAGCGTATTTTGCCGAAAAGTTCTATGATGGAACGCGCAAATATGCCAGGACAAAACGCATTCCTTCTTCGGTATTCTCTTCAGACCTGCCAGTCAGGATAAGGTTCTTGCAAGGATATATGGGCGATGCCACTGGAGAATGGGGGAAATGCGTCCGATACGCGTCAAAATCAAAGTCAAATCTAATAGATGTTGCATGGCTTGGGCGTATCTGCGGGATAAGCACATCAATCTTCAAAGATGAAGTTCGCGCAGTCTGGAAACTCCCAAGCTATTCTTATATAAGGACAGAACTCTTGCCAGCCGAACCGCTCATAAGGATAGTGAAGGGGCTGCAAAACAAAAATCCAAAATATTTCCTGCGGCACCAGTTGTATTCAAAGAGGAGCAAGCGGCTGTCAAAGAGTATGATAAAGGAATTTGCTGCGCGATACGGGAAAGAAGTCAAAGGGGAGGCAAACAGGAAAATTCTGGCAAATCTGCTGAAGCTTGCCGACTCACCGCTGTCCGTCGTTATGGTGAAAAAAACTGAAGTGGAGAACTATGACGGATATGTATATGATGTTTCTGTGCCTGGCTCGGAAACGTTTTTTGGGGGAACGGCGCCGGTTCTTCTTCATAATTCTGACGAGCGGGGCATTGACATTGTGCGGGGGGCAATCAAGGATTTTGCAAGGACTGTTGCGATAACAGGCACTCCGTTCAAGATAATATTCCTAGATGAGGCTGATGCGCTTACGCCCGACGCGCAGCACGCGCTGAGGCGCACAATGGAGATGTATGCGACAGTGACAAGGTTCATACTCTCCTGCAACTATTCCTCAAAGATAATAGAGCCCATACAGTCAAGATGCTCGGTTTTCCGCTTCAAGCCCCTTGCAGAGCAGGAGGTGCTTGCGATAATTGACATGGTTGCGGAAAGGGAGGGATTGAAAATCGGGAAGGAGGCAAAGGAGGCGGTTGTTTACCTGTCTGAAGGCGACATGCGCAAGGCAACAAACATACTCCAGGGGTGCGCAATACACTCAAAAACAATAACCGCGGATAGCGTCTACAAATCCACAAGCAGGGCAAAGCCTGTTGAGGTAAAGCAGATGCTCGACTTTGCCTATGAGGGAAAGTTCATGCCTGCTCGCAAAAAGCTTGAGGAGCTTATGGCGACCTACGGCATGTCGGCCGAGGATGTCATGGGTGCTGTATATAAGGAAGTGCAAAGCCTTGAAATTCCCGACCTGAAAAAAGTCGAAATAATAGATTCGCTAGGCGAGATGAATTTCCGCGTTGTAGAGGGCGCAAACGAGCGCATCCAGCTTGAAGCCCTGCTTGCAAGGATAATGCTGATTGGGGCTGGGAAGTAGATAGAGTTCCAAAACTAACTTTCCCACCAGACCAAAGATTTTTCTGACTTGCACAAAAGTATAATAATTTGGATTGAGCTATTTTTTTCCATGTTAGTCTGCCAAGTCTACGCAACCCAAGAGCAGCAAGGTTCCAAAGGAAACGATTTTGAAGGGTTTATCTCAAAAATGAGCGACTTTTCAGACCTAAGGAAAATGCTTGCCAAATCCAAGGAAGCAAAAGATTTGGCAAAACTGCCTGAGATGAGGAATTTTCTTGCCTGGCTTGACAAAAACACCGGCCTTGTACAGGAACTTAAAAAAGACGTCTCTGCTGGCAAGGTTCAAACTGACTGGAATCCAAACGCATACCAAAACCCTGAAGCAGTTGAAAAAGTATTCATGAAGATTTTTGGCAGCTATGAAAACGCAAACAGCAACATACTTGGCATTTGGCTGGGGCTACGGTATTTATGCGACACGTATGGGGTGAAAAAAAACAATTTGCCCGCCATAAAAAAAGCCGGGGATATAATGCAGATGAGGACATATTATGTTACCAAAATGCATACGATATTTTACACACCGGTGACGGTTGGGCTCAGCCCGGCACAATCTTTCTTTGCAGGGCTAGCCGGAGTGGTTCATGAAGGGACCCACGGATTAAAACAGATGAAAAACAGCAAAGTTTGTGCCTTATCCGAGCTTTCGACGGCAATAGCAACATATGATTTAACAATTCCCTTCCCCAAATTTCAGGAGTTGGAGCCGATATCCGTATTTGCGCCGCTGTTTGGAAAAAGAAACAGCCTCCAAGGAATAACGGAAATGGCTGATGGGAATTCAGATGCTGCGCATTACGTGAGTGTGCAATCGGATTACCTTGCACATTTTGCCTTCCCATGGATACGCAAATGGCTGAAGGAAAACAGAAGGGTGATTGAACCACTTGAATACGAAATACAAACCAATGGGTTGCCAAGATTATCCAAAGCCGGCATTAGAAACATGGAGGGAGCTGAGTTGCGCTTGTTGAACATATATTCAAGCAATTTAAAGCTTGAAACAAAGGTTCCTGGCACCGTTGAAGCGATAACGGAGATTTTCTGCAAAACATCTGGCATTGCCAATGAAGGACTGATGAATAAAATAAGGGAGTTGTTTAATGAGTTGGAGGGCAGTGGCGGATGGCAAAATGAAAAGGATTTTTTGGGGAAATTGGTTAATGCCCTAAACAAAACCTTTGGGAAGCCGGTGCAGGAAAAAGTGATGCCCGAAGGCTACAGCGACGCCGGAGTAAAAATTGATGCACTGCCTAAGAAAAATTTGACAAGGGCGATATATGGCAAAGCCTGAGGCTGGAACTTTGCATTCAAAAAGTGCGGCTTTGGACTATTGTAATTTCCCGCTTCCTTTTACCTCCTGCGACTTTCTTATTTTGTCCACGACGTAAATATATTTTCCATCGGGGTAGAAAGCCTTTTAAACAGATACGCCGATATACAGACGTTACTTTTTTGTGGAGGTGTAACACAATGGGAAAAAGAATCGGAAGCGAAAAGGTTAGCAGAGAAGACGGCTACTTGTACTACGTAGGCAAGGATGGCTATGTCTGGGCATCACCTATGAAGCACAACAAGGGCGGCAGGAAGAAGAAGGTCGGCTCTGAAAAGATAACAAGGAAGTCAGGCTACATGTACTACCTGGACAAGGGCGGATACGTGGCAGAAGCCAAGATGAAGAACGCATAGATTGCGTCCCTTCGGTAAATTTTTTTAAAATGATGGGGCTTTGCGCCCCATTTCAAATTTTTTAAAGTTTTTTCATTGGAGACTTTTCGGAATACTTTTTTTGAAAGTACATTGCCAGCAGAAACTGCAAGGATTTTATACCTGCTTAAAGATACTAGTCTCATGGTTTTGTGCTTGCCTATTTTTCTTGTTGCCGGGATAGTCATT
>VGKX01000013.1 GCA_016866895.1 Candidatus Parvarchaeota archaeon | reverse complement strand
TTCTTGGCCTGTTTGACCTTTATGCGATTCCGCCTGCCCCAGGGGCAACAGTGCGCTTTTTGGGCCTTGGGGCGTTTTTCCTAATCTGTGTAAGCCTTGTTATTGGGCCGCTGGCAGTGCTCTGGCCTTCTGCATTTGGCTCTATTGTGGAATCAAGGCGTGCTGTGGGCATTTCCGCATTTGTTTTTGCAGCCCTGCACAGTTTCATAGTCCTTTCGTTTGGCCTTAACTGGAACTTTGAAGTTATCCTTTCCTTTTTCTCCTTCCAGCTTGCCTTGCCTGCACTTGTAATCCTGCTTGCACTTGCCCTTACCTCAAGCGACTGGGTTGTGCGAAAACTGGGGTTTGCAAAGTGGCAGGCTCTCCACAGGCTTGTCTATCTAGCGTTTGTTCTTTTGCTTGGGCATTTTCTAATCCAGGCAACCTATGGGGGCAAGCAGCTGAATTTGGCTGAAATGGCTTTAGTGATGCTAGGTGCTCTAACTGTGCTTTTGCAGGTTGCAGGATTTGTTGCATTCAGGAGGAAAAAAGAGGCAGGCAAAGCAGCGCAAACTTCAAAAAACTAGGATTTTCCCCTCTACTTCTCCTTCATCCACCTTCTGTATCCTTTGTTCGCCAAGCCGCCATCATGTATCGAAATCATTGGAACTGAGTATGGGTGGTGTGAGGCAACCAGGCGCGAAGCTCTTCTTGCCGCTTTCATGTCCACGCATTTCATCTCAATCATATATTCAGTATCCTGCACAAACTTGCCCTTCCAGGTATAGCATGCTTCAATCTTCCAAAAACCCGCGCACTTCACAAGCTTTCTTTTGACAACAAGTGCGGATATTTTCCTTGCCTGGAAAAGCGTGTCAACAGTTGTTGTGACGATTTTCATTGAAGCATCACTTTTGAATTTCCGATAATGCAAGCCCTATTTGCTGTTATTTTCCTCAACCCCCAAACTTTCAAACTGGCCTTTCTGGTATTTGTCTATTATTGAAATCATGAAGTTGCGCGCCCGCTCAACCCCCAAATCCTTGTTTTGACTGAGAAGCTGCCTTATCTGCATTAGCTCAGCAGGGCGCAAACCATCAAGCTCCTCATTGAGAATTTTGGAGCCATACTCTTTATACAACTCGGCGGACACTGTCTTTGAGCCGTCAAGATACTCCAAGCAACTCTGTGCGCACATAAGGCCAAAGCTTCGAAGCTTGGCATCCCCTTTAATCAGATTCATTATTTTTGAGCGGGGCGGGTCTCCAGTCATGGCCCTGAAAATATCATCTACCGAGCCAAATAGCTGCTTTACCATGTTGTTTTCAGTAAGAAAATAATATGCAGCCTTCACCTGGTCAATTAAACCCAAATCAGCGTAAAACCCCTCAACCATTGCAACGCCCAGTATTTTTGCCATTGTCCTTCTTTCCTCTTCAGTACCTTTTTCATAAACGCCATTGAGAGCTTCGAAAGTCTGCCTGTAAAACTCCCAGCTCCTGTCCCTCATGCAATCGTCAACATAAATGAGCTTGAAAGCCATCCATCCTCTTTTTTGGCAAGCTTCCAAAGCCTGTTTCTGTCCTCCTCTCCCACACTGGAATATATTGTTTCTTGTTTCAGCTTCCATGCAAGCTTGTAATAATACCCATCTCCAGCTAACGCGTTTTTAAAAATGCCGTCCATGAAGGGCCTGCATTTTTCATCCACGCCGTTGTCTTTACCAAAGTTTAGCCAGTATTTCATTAGCAAAAAATCAACTGCCAACCCTCCAGCCATCTCGTTGCCGCTTTCAATGCAGGCACCTATAAGCCTGGAATCCCTTTTGTAAAAGTCGTACTCCAATACCGAATTAAGCGACGCTACAAATTCCTCTTTCTGCTCCGGGCCAAGCCCGCGCTTATCTTCCTTTTCGTAGTGTTCCATAACAGTGAAAAAATAAGTTTTGTACAAAACAGGGTCCGAAGAGCAATAACTCTGCATGTTTTTGTAGGCATTCTTGAACGCCTCCTTGTTGCCAAAAACAAACTTCTTCAAGTCGTCAATTATGTCCTGGGAGCCGGTTTTTGCCGCTGTGGCTGCAAGAATTACTGGGGCAAACCAATATTTTTCCACACTGCCTGTAAATAGCTGCCTGAGCTGCGCGTAATTGGACGAGACAAACTTGCAAGCCCTGTCACTGCTTCTTTTATCAGCAATTTCAATATAAATTTCTCTCAAGGCATTTCGCGTCCAGTCCTTTTTTGCCAGGGCGGCATAATCGCCTATGGCTTTCTGGCAATTCGTTTCAATGCAAAACCCAAGAAGCTCTTTTGAGCCAAACTCATCCCATTTCCAGGCCTTTGCAACAAGGGGCCTTATTTTTTCATAGTTCTTGGCCGCAAACTGCTTTCCTTCCTCGTTCCTTATATAATGCCAAAGCCTCCATGCGGCCAATGTCTTGCTGGTGCTGCTCCCCCACACGCCTTTATTTGTTTCAGCCTCCCTAAATCTTTCCGCAAGCTCGTTGAATTTCATCTCAATCGGGGATTTTGCACTGGACTTGCCTGCGCCCTTATCTTCCCCGTCTTCATTGAACCTCAGTCTTGCCATCGTCAATTTATTGGGTTGCAAGTTATTTAAGTTGGATTGGCAAGCTTCAAGAAAAATCAGCCTGGAGCAATCCAAAACAGCCCCTTTATTTTTATTGCTTTCCAGGTCTATTTAGGGCCATGGACCTCATCCAAATCATTGTTCTGGGGCTTGTTCAGGGAATCACCGAGTGGATTCCAATCAGCTCCAAGACGCAAGACACGCTTGTCTTCCTGAAGGTTTTTGGGGGTGAACCGGCACTTGTGGTCCCAATGCTGCTTTACCTTCACATAGGCACGCTTCTTGCAGCCTCTGTTTATTTCAGGCGCGAGCTTCTTGAAATCCTGAAAACAAAGGTCGCCTACCTGAAGGCGGTTTCATCCAGGCCGGCCGATGCAATTGCCCTGACAAAAAGTTACGTGGCACAGGGCAGGACGGGCTTCCTCCTTTCATCCTTGTTTTTCACCGGAGTTGTCGGAGTCCCGCTGCTTTTGCTTGAAAAAAATTTTTTCCCGAATCTGGATGCAAGCGCCCTTTTCCTTTTAATGGGCCTGGGTCTTGTTGCAACAGGCGCTCTTTTGCTTGCGCAAGATGGCAAGCGCCTCAGGCAGGCCGGGACGGTTGGCTGGAGGGACGGCGTGATGACTGGGGTGTTGCAGGGCTTTTCAGTCCTCCCAGGCGTATCCAGGTCGGGCACAACTTCAACCGGCCTTATCTGGCGTGGGTTTGACACAGACACGGCGTTTTCCCTAAGCTTCCTTTTAAGCATTCCAACAGTCCTGCTTGCAGAAATTGTCTTGTGGGCAGGCTCAATTTATTTTGGCGGCTGCGGCACAGGGGGGTTTGCATGCCTTGGCGGCCTAAGCCTTGCCGACGGCCTTTTGCTTTCCCTGTCAAGCTTTGTTTTTGGCTATCTTGCACTTGAATCCATACTCAGGGCGGTAAAAAAAGTAAATCTTGCGTATGCGGCATTGGCTTGGGGGGCAATAATAGTCCTTGCCGCTGCGTTTGGGGTTGCCTAGCGGGCAGCAACACCTAAGCCAATCCTTCCGCCTTTCAGGAAAAAATCCGCCTCTTAAGGTGCCTCTTCTTTATCACGTGGGCTGAGACCCTGCTAATGTCAACAAGGAAAATGATGCTTATCGCAAAGGGGACCAAGGCTATTGAGAAGAACTGCGCAGGCAGGTGCATTAAAGCAAGCACTCCTGGCGTAAGGAATGCAATGACAAAAAACAGCACAAAAAGCCCGACGCTTCTTTCTGCCCTGTTTGCAAGGCTTGCCTTCCTCCCCTCATTTTGCAAAAAGGCCTCTGCGACCACGTAGAAATCTTCCTTAAGGTGCTTAAGTGCGCTAAGCGCAGGCATGACTGCAAGCAGGGCGCCTGCGGCATAAAGAATGTCTGACACGAACACGCCCCCCACCCGTCCAAGCACATGCTCAGTTGCCCTGCCAAATATTATCATTGAGCCGATTGCAATGGCGGCCACGCTTGCACTGAAAATTGCCTTTGAAGAGTGGTGCAGGAACCTTTCAAAACACTTTCCACCAGGCTCAAAATAGACGATTATGTTGTTGAAATACCTGGAAATGTTTTTCAGGGCACCCCTGTTCCCCTCTGGCAGGAACTTTTTCACAATATTGTCGATTGCGTCCTCCTTTTTGAGAAGCACCGAAGAAACCATGGTAGAAATAAGGACTGTTGCGGACATGACGCTTACAAGGTCAATCGATGAAAAAGGTGCGGCCTGGCTTGCAAGCAATATTGAAAACTCGCCAACAGGGAGCATTGCAATTCCAGAGAAAACCGCCTTCTTTGAATCATAGCCAAAAAAATAGGTGCTCAGCGATGTGCCTGCAAACTTTGCAATTGCGTTAATTGCCCCAACTCCGACCAAAAGCCACACTGAAGTAAAGGCGACTTTCCAGTCAAAAAGCATTCCGATTGTGAAGAAAAATATGGATGAGAACACGGAGCTGAATGGAAGTATGGCCCCCTCGATTTTCCTGAACCCCTCAACCGATGCAACCAGGCTTCCTGCCAAAAATGCCCCTATGCCAAAACTCAGCCCGGAAAGCTGCGCTACAAACGCAAAGACTGCTGCAACTGAAAAACATGCGAGTATCAGCGACTCATTGCTGCCGTAGCAGTCAATGCAGCCGATAAACCACCTGACAAGCCTCTCCAAGACCACATACGCAATTCAAAGCACAACAACAGAGACGGCTATCGGCACAAGTATGTCCGCGGATATTGTCTTAATTGCCTCAATTTTTAGGCTTGCAAAAAACGTCAAAAGCCCGACGCCTACCAGGTCCTCTATGATAAGCACGGCAAACAGCAGGCCTTTCTCAGCCCTATTTTCAAATTCCCTTTGCTTCATGAAGTTTGCGAAAATGGCCGTGCTTGTGATTGAAAGGAGCATGGCGATAAGCATTGCATCCATGACACCAAGGCCAAGTGCCATAGCCATTGCATGGCTCAACAGGAAAACAATTCCCATTTTGAATATCCCGACCATAAACGCCCTAAGCGAGTGCTTGAGTATGTGCTTGAGTGAAAATTCTATGCCAATGGCAAAAAGCAGCAATATTGCCCCTATCTCTGAAAGCGCACTGATGACCTGGCCTGAATGAACCAAGTTAAGTCCGTTTGCCCCGACAACGGCGCCGGCAAGCAGCAGTCCTGCCACCGGCGGGAACCTGTACTTTGAGGCTACAACAGAGCCCAAAAGCGAAAATACAATAATCAGGCCAACGTCAAGTATCTGTTCCATGTCATCCACTCAACTTCTCATATGACTCCAAGGACTATTCCTGCAAGCCCGCAGGCAAGCGCCCCAAGGCTGGCTTTTTGCGCAAACTTGAGGAATTTGGGATTATCATACTTACTTAGTATGCCAAAGGCAAGATAGGCAAAAGCCACGTCGGCTGCGACTACAAGCCCGACTGCAAAAACAGTCTGCCTGATTCCAGCCTGGAATATGAAGTATGAAAGTGGCAGCACCATGAAATAACAGGCTGCACTGATTATAGCAGAAGTCTTTTTTCCAAGAACCACCGCTATGCTTGCAGAGCCCCTTGCGTTCCTGTCCCCTTTTTCATCCTGTATGGTTTTTGCAATTTCCCGCCCAAGTCCTGCTGCAAATGCAAGCTCACAAAGCCAGATTATGGTCTCTGGTGCAGGCTCACTTGCCAAAACTGAAGCAGCCCCAAAATAAAATGGGACTGCCATTGAGGCTGCAATATATGCATTTCCAACAAGCGCCATGTCCTTTAGCTTCATGTTGTATGCAACCGAAAGGACGGTAAAAATTACCGAGATGGCAAACGCAGTCTGATTTATTGAGTAGGCAATCAGGTTGCTTGCAATATAGCCTATTGCTACTGTTGCCCAAGCCGCTTCTCGTGATATTTTTCCGCTGACAAGCGGCCTGTCAAGCTTTCTGTTTTTCCTGTCAGACTCAATGTCAAGCAAGTCGTTGTGCGCAAATGAGGCAAACTCATTGAATATGGGGACAAGCACTGCTGCTGCAAGCAGGGCCAGATTTTGCGGCAGATTTCCCAAGGCAAGAATCTGGCCTACGCCAACCGCTACTGCAAGCATTATCGCGTGCTCAAACCTTACAAGTGCAAGCCACGCGGACGCAAAGTTTCGCATTCCATCCATTCCCGCTACCCAACCTGTTTTTGTTCCGCTTCTTCTACCCACTTTAACTCCTTGCCAACACCTTATTAATGGCACCTGCCTGCCTGGGCAGACCTCATTATGCAGGCGCAACTTTTTTAAATAAAGTAATTCAAAGGGGGTATGAGGTGGTAGTAATGCCTGAAAAGAAGAATCACAAAGAGCTTCCATTTAACATGTTTGTGAAAATGGTGACAGGAGCATTCATTTTCTCGGCACTGTTCTTGGTTCTCAAGCTCTTGTTTGTGTCATTTGGGACATCGGCTGACTCTGCGGCAACACTTGGTGCAGCAGCCGTGACACTTGGCTGCCTGCTTTCATGCGAATGCGTGGTTTAAGCTAAGCCTTAGTACGCAAAAAACCTAAAACAAGCTCCAATAAAACAAGTTTGCCGCGCTTTTTGCGGCACTCCCAAATTTTTTCCCGTTTGTTTTGGTTTTTCTATACTGCCACTCTTAAGTCTATTTAGTCTGTTTTAACAAGAATTTATCCTAGCAGCCAGTTTTTAGCCTATCGCCACGATTTTTCCGTACTCACCATCAAAGCCGGCAATCTTTTTTACCGTGCCTTGCTTAATCGCCATTATTGCCTGTGCAACTCTCTTTCCAGCTTGCCCCTCAAGCTCTTTTCCAGAAGCATGCAGCACTGCAAACTCGCTCCCGAATTTTTTGACAAGCTCAAAATACGCCGCATCCACGGCCTTTGAAGTTTCAGACTTGCCAACCACTTGTGCAAGCACTTCCTTTAGGGGCACCAGCGACTCAAAGGGCACTGCACCATGAGGCACAAAACCAGCCGGCCTGTCCGCAAGCTGCTCCACCCTGTTTAGCACGCCTATTGTAAGCTTTTTGCCGCATTTTGGGCACAACCCGCCGTGCTTTTTTGTCTCCTGCGGCTCCATTGAAACGCCACATGCCCGATGCCCGTCAATGTGGTATTTTCCCTCTTCAGGGAAAAACTCGTAGGTGCAAGCAAGCTTTTTCTTTTCCTTGTGCCTTATCGCATCATAAAGCTCGTCGTAAGTCATCCCATGCAGCTCAAACACGTTTGCCTCCCTGCCGATTTTTTCAGGCGAGTGAGAGTCTGAGTTTGAGAGAAGCTGCAAGCAGTCAAGCTGCGACAGGCGCCAGTTCATCGCAGGGTCGGAAGAAAGCCCGGTTTCAATGGCATAAATCTTTTTTTCAAACTCGCCAAAACATTCCTTGAGGCTGTCAAATCCCGACTTTGAGCCAAAAACAGAAAACCAGGGAGTCCAAATATGGGCCGGCACAATAAGGTTTTTTTCGCTTACCCCAAGCACAATCTCGGCAAGCTCAATGCTTGTTGCCCCAATTATCGGCCTGCCATCTGATTTTAAATTATAGCCTTTTTTGCAAAGCGCATCGTTTATCTGCAACGCAACCTCAATGGAGGGAGCCAAAACTATGTGGTGGACCCTCCTTCCCCGCCCGCCCTGCGTGTAAATGCAGCTAATCTCCGCAGAAAGGACAAATTTCTGCCCGTTATAGTCAAGAAAGCCGCTTCCATCCTCGCCTGCCTTTTGCCTTATCTCCTCAATCCATTTGGGGTGCGTGAAATCGCCTGTGCCAAGCAAATCAATGCCTTTTATCCTTGCCCATCGGGAAAGCGTCTCAAGCTCCATTCCAGGGCTTGTGGCCCGCGAATATTTGGAGTGCATGTGCAAATCGGCGACAATTTTCATTTGAAAACCACTACTACAATTATTATGGAAAAATCATCCTTCCGTACTTGTCCCAGATTTTGCGCAAGGAGGCAATGTCCTGTTTTGAAAAAGCATCCTTAACGTTCAAGTCAATGTCAAGCACGCCAAGCGGAACTTTATTATCGGAAGACCAAGAAACCAAAACCAGCTCGCAACCCTTCATATTCGGGTCGCAGCCCACATGCTCCTTGTCTGCAGTGACATCCGGCACATACTGGTCGGTGCCAGTCCTAATTGCCCTTCCAATCACTCCCCTAGCTATTGGTATTGGCGAGCAGGCCTCACTTCCCTGGTGGCAAAACACGCGCGTCTGGGTTGGATTTTTAGGGTCAACAAAATATTGGCCCACAAAAACAGGCTTGAGCATTCTAGCCCTTGCTTTTTTCCCGTTCTCCAGCCTTCCTGCATGCTGTGTGTGCACTTTGTTTGAAAATTCGTCAAAAAGAATGAAGTTGAAGGTAGTTGCAATCTCGCTTGGGTAAACCCTGCCAGACATGTAGGCATCGAGCCGTTCTGTTATCTGTTCGAAATCAAGTTTTTCAGCCATGTATGAGTTTTGCAAGGCGAAAATAATAAACTTGGCGCACGCCCAGGCTTTCAGAGGCGGCAATAGTTAAATAAAGTTATTTAACATTAAATAATAGTGAAAACAAGTATAAACAAGTAAAAACAAGTGAAAAGAGGCGATTTTATGGCTCTCAAAACCTTCAATATTGACCAGGCAATATACGCCCGTTTCCTTGGTTTTTGCAGGGGGCATGGCATCAGCATGAGCAAGCAGGTGGAAATGTTTATGGCTTCACAAACAGAAGAGGAATCAAATGTGCGCAATGCCTACCTCAAGAAGCTTGAGCGTTTGCGCAAGGGCAGATTTATATCTGTGAATAGTTTTGCAAAGCGCTATGGTTTAGAAGAATAGGTTTGACTCTTTAAATTCCAAGGCAATAGGGGAAAACATGGCCTATAAATTGGAAATCAGCGCCCACGCTGACAGGATATTTGGCAGACTTGCCAAGAAGGACAAGGTGCAGCTTGAGGCAATAAACAAGAAAATCAGCTTGATTCTTGAAAACCCGCAGCATTTCAAGCCCCTGCGCGGGGACATGAAAGGTTCAAGGCGCGTGCATTTTGACCCTTTCGTGCTTATTTACGAGATAGACGAAAGCAGAAAAACAGTCAGGATAATTGATTATCAGCACCACGATAAGGTTTACTAATGGCGGTTTTCTCACTTTGAAAAGGGAAAACAAAGAGTCAAAGAAAAAAATGGAAAAGGAAAGAAAAAAATGGAAAGAAAAAAAATCAAGCGGCTCAAGTCTCAGCTTCCCTATCCTACTCCCCAGTATGGGTAAATCTGGGCCCATTTTGCATTCATGATAAATCCTGGCACAGCCTCTCTTATAGATATTTTCATTATCTTTCCTGGCACTGTTCTTGTATACGTGGCGTACTGGGCAATCTGGGCTTGGTTTAGGATTTGGTTGTTGGGGTCAATTACATCAACAATCGCATATCTTTGTCTAACATCCCCAATCACATCTGACAATCTCATCTTATACCCATCAAGGCATACCTGCTCCCCGGCATTAATTATCGGGTAGTTTATTGTTGAAACGCGTATCTTCACATAAACATTCCCGTTCCCGGACTGCAGCAATTTTACCTTAATCATTCTGCCTTCAGGTGTCAGGTAGGAGCCTTCATAGTTTGTGTTTATGTCCCATCCTGCAACTTCATTGTTTGTAGTTGCATTGAGTATCCCAAAGCTTGCGCTTGTCGAAGTTGCGCTTTTCACCTTGATAAGGTAATTCCCATCTGGAAGTGTCTCTCCTACTGATAGGTTGACATTCACTTCAGCTACATTTGATTCAGGTGGCATGTTCACGCATGTAGTCGGCACAGGTTGCGGGTTAACCGTTACCGTGTAAGTTGCAATCGTGCTTGCGCCTTGTGAGTCGCTTACGTTGAACTGTATGGTGTAAGTGCCTGGCGCGTAATACGTGTGCTGGGAGCTAAACTCCGAGCCGGAGAATGTGGCTCTTACCAGGTTCTTGAAGTTATTTGCAGTGCCTGTTTCGTCTCCCCAAAGAACTGCATAAAACAGGCTGTTGCCATCCGGGTCGCTTGCGCGCACCCTCCATGTTCCTGCCTGGCTTGCAACAAGTATCGCATCCCCGCCGACTCCATTAATCACTGGGGGGCGGTTTGCCGTTACTGTGTTCAGGGCATATACTGTAATTCCTGCATTCACGTTGCTTAGCGTCGGGTCTGGATTCACACTCTCAACAAAAATTACAAACCTGTCATTCCCTGCTGTTGAGTAATATGTCCCAAAACCAGGTAGCACCACGCGCCTGTCAATAACATTGCCCGCAGTATCCATGATGCTGATTGCAGCAGCCTTGGAGTTTGACGGGTATCGGGTTATATCGTCAACGCCAATTTTTATTTTCGACACTCCATTGGACTGAATGTCGGTTGATTGCCCAACGCGCAGATTCCCGGAATAGGATACTGTAGCTCCGCTTTGTGGCCTGCTTTCTTTTGCGGCGGCTGCAATCCCCCACTTATCAGGGTTTCCGCTCACCTGGTAAATCGCAAGCCTCGCCCATTTTGCATTCATGGTAAATCCTGGCGCAACCTCAATCGCATAGATGGCATAAGTCTGGCCGTTTATCGAAACTGTCCTGTACGAGTTTGTGCCAATATTCACCCGTTTTAGTGTCGCACTATTTGCATCAAGAATGCTGACCATTGCAGGACTTTCGGAGTATTGGGATACCCCAAGGTCATCAAGCCTTGCCTTTCCCACCCCAAAGTCAAGCACTTGCCCAATGTCAATCACACCTGATGATACCTGAACGTCATTGCTTCCCCCATCAGCCGGAATTGCATTGTCATCAAGCGCTTTTCTTGTCGAATCAGAATCGACATTCCCATTCACTTTGTAAACTCTTGCGTTTGCCCACTTTGCGTTTAGCGCAGAGCCCATCCCGACCTCTTCTACATAAACGACATATTTGCTGTAGGTGCTTGGCGAGGTATATATAAAGTATGTTTTTGGCGCCTGGTCATTTGTAGATGCCACTGCGCCGTTTCTAATTACTTCAAGCCTTGCAAAGTTTGTCTGGAAGTCGCGGCCAGCAATCAAATCCTTGAGCCTTACCTGGAATTCGCCAACATCCAGACCAGTCCCAACATCAATCACACCCCTACTGGCAAGTGAGTCTGCCGGATCGCTGCCTGACTGCACGCAAGCCCCGTTGCTGCATGTGTACCCGCTTGGGCAGGCATAATTTGTGTTTGTCCTGTAGCTTCCAGAGCAGAACCACTCAATAAGATTCGTGCTATCTATGCAACTATCTGTGTCAGTGGCCGGCACCCTGTTTCCATCAATCCCGCTTGTCGTGCCCTTTGTGTAGTAGTTAACTCCTCCATCGGTATCAGTGCAAACTGTCTGCGGCGCTGATTTGCACACGCCATTTGAGCAGCCATATGGGCAGTTGTAGCCCATTGCCTCAAGCTTGCCATCTTTGCAGAATGCCTCGTTGAGCTGCGTGCCTGTTGCGCAGTAGTCATAATATACTGAGTAGGCGTATGGAGAAGGTTTTGCAGTGCTTGGGTTTGGCTCCTGTCCGTATATGACTGGAGAATCAGGGCTTCCGCCAGAATAAATCCCGGTTCCCCTGCCGCGTGTTGAATAATCAAGCCCGTTGTCAGAATCAGTGCAGTCAATGGAGCTGGATTTTACATAAAATTCTTTTGAATACTCGTTGTTTGCCGCATTTGCATCGGAGCCATATGGCTTTATCACAATTTTGTATGTGTGGCTGCCTGGTGTCTGTGCGCTTTGGAATCCGGATGAGCCAGTCGGGTATCCTGTTGCCCCTGCCTCAAGCTTGTCGTTTCTGTAAGTCGGAAGCGCCAAAACGCCATCAACGTAAATATCCATATCATAAATGTCTGAGGCAGCGCTTCCCTTGTTTGCAACAACCACTGCCGCATTTACAAGCTGTTTTCCATCTGTTCTTGCTGTTTGAAGCTGCTCAAACTTTATTTCAGAAACAGCCAAATCCGCCATTTTGGCAGGTACCGGCGTTTGCCCTATTTCTACCCTGACAATTTCATCAAAGACATCGTAAGGCAAGGCGCCTGCGAAAAACACGCCGTAGCCAAAAGTGCCGGTTGCACGCCCAGACCTGCCGTCAGTTTCCTTAACTTTGACAACCTTCATGCCATAAGTTGAATACTTGGCTTCAACATCCTTCAGTTTTGCGTACATGTCCTTGCTTGTGTCGCCTGTGTAAATCACAAAAGATGGCGTGCCTGAAACACCAATCAACATTCCCTGTGACTGGTCGTTTGCAACTGCCTGTGTTGCCCTCCTGTCGTCAAGGCAGTACTTAAAGTTTTCAGTATCCATTCCAAGGTCACTTGCATATCTTTTCAAAGAGGCAATATCGAGGGATTGCTGGTTTGTGAATAATTTATCATGGTAGTTCCAGAACCTTCCCTGCTCGTCTGCGCACTCGGAGGCTTCTGCTGCCATCTGCGCATTTGGATGGAATGAAAGCGGGAAGTTCATAAAATAGAACGACAAGGTCTGGTCATATTTTTTAGACAAGTCATAAAGCGTGGAGCTTGCCCTGGCGCAAAACGGGCACTCAAAATCTGAAAATTCAACAAGTTTCACCTTGCCGTTGCTTGAAAACCTCGGTTCCTTTCCTGACAGGTCAAGGCTGACTTCGTCGGCTGGGAGAGGAGCCGGGGTTGGCGGCTGCGGCGGCTCTACATATTGCCTGAGGCTGCACTTATCGTCTGCATAAATCCACAATCCCCTGCCCTTTTGCAAATAGGAGGTTTTTTCGTACGTGTTTGACTTGGAATTATATGAATATGGCCCCTTGCTTATGCTACAATCGCCAGATACCTGGGAGATATCGACCCTGTTGCCAAGAGATAAAAATGGCTGGCCTACCTGGTTCCAGCCAGGGTAGAGTGGATATGCGTTGGCTGCATCGGTGTTGTAGCTTGGGTAAAAATACAATGTGCATGCATTCTTGGAGTAAACCCAATACCCATCCTTGCTTGACGGGTCGCTGCTTTCAATGTATTTTTTGCTTTTTGTGTCGTAGTGGTAGTAGGAGCCTATAATCTGGCAGCTTGTGCCAACCTTCATTGCAGCCGGGTCGTAGACAGGTGAGCTTATCAGGTTCCAGCCTGGATACAGGTCAAGGGTTTCATAAGGCACCATCATTCCGGGTGCAGTTGCTTTTCCTACTGCGTTTCCCTGTGCACTTTGCCCTGAGACGCTGTTGCCGCCCCCCTGGCTGCCTTGTGCAAGAAGGATTGGCTGGGCTATAAGCAGCACAAGAACTGAAAAAAGCAATATGGTTTTTATCAGGCCGAACTCGTTTTTCATCTCCAACCACCCGTTTTCAAGCAAAGTTCTTTGGCTTTTGCTCAAGTAATGCTAAATCATATCGCACTAAATTTTGCTTTTTCTGCTTTTAAATGCGCTTGTTTTTGTGAGGTGTCTAATTTGCAAAGAATTAGAAAAAATAAGAAAAGAGGCGGGGCGTGAAACCGCGCCCCAAGCCAATTGCGCAATCACTTCACAGTGTCTTTGGGTCAATGCACTTGACAATCTCGTGCGTGTGGTCTGCAAAATAACCCCAAACACGCCTCTGGCTGCCATCGTTGTTGACCTTCCAGTCAATGTCGTTTTGCCCTGGCGTGTACCAGTCAGACCAGCCACCTGAGAACCACTGTATCCTGTACTTGAGGATTTCAGGGTGAGCCGAAGTGTCAAGCCCAAGGTCGCCAAATTCAGAGCCGCCAAGCGCACTTCTCACTTCATTTGCGCTCTTCTGGCAAAGCTTTGCATCCTGGCTTACCTTGACTGTGTAGGTTGTCTCGACTACCGCACCGGCACTGTCGCTGACAAAGAACCTTGCTGTGTATTTTCCTGCATTGGCATAGGTGTGCTGGAATGTTGCCTCTGAGCCCGAATATGGGACTTTAATCGATTTCTTTGCATTTTCAATTGATGGCTCATCGCCCCAAATCACTGCATAGAAAAGCTGTGTTCCGTCAGGGTCATGGGCCTTGACAGTCCAGGTTCCCTGCTGGTTGACTTTCAGCTCATAGTCACCGCCAACCCCGTCAATCACTGGCGGCTTGTTGGCAGGCGCGTTCACGTTCACATTTGTGCCTGACTCAACAGTCTTGCCTGCATCATCTTTTGCAGTCACTGTTATGTAGTAGGAGCCTGCGCTTTGGTATTTTTTCTCAATCACAACCTCCTTGTTGCTTGGGTATGTTCCCAAATCGCGCGATTCGCCGTCTCCAAACTTGACAGTGTATGTAATCACCCCGCCTTCAGGGTC
>VGKX01000012.1 GCA_016866895.1 Candidatus Parvarchaeota archaeon | reverse complement strand
CTCCAGCACCAGGCCCCTTTGCGCCCAAAATGAGTTTTTGAAGTCTTCCGGACAGCCGCCAACCACGGCATTTTCCAGCTCAATCTCAGCCGATGCATCTTTTATTTGAAGGCATATTGAGTTTGATGGTGAAAGGAAATTGAGGGCAGATTCAAGGCTCTGCTTTGCATCTTGGTCCGCATCGGCAAAATACTTTTTGAGGTCGGCTGCCATGTCCGATTTGAGGGAGACTTCGGCCAGGTCGTTTGCAAGCTGCACCCCGTACAGGTCGTTTCTTTGCCCTGCAGGACTTGCGGCAAGGAGCATTGACAGGAATGACAGGCCTACAATCAACGAAAAAATGGCTTCAAGGCTTTGCATTTGATTACCACCCGCATACCTCAAGCTTGGCCGGCCTTCCCTCAAAAACCGCAAGCCTGGTGACACAATGATAGTTTTTTTGCTGTTGCCAATCAGGTGCAGGAGAAAACGAGGGCAACTGCCAAGTGGCGTCTGACCCTGAAGGCAAAATTCTTGCACTTGTATTTTCAAATCCGGCTATTCCCTGCCCCAAGACAGTGCTCGTGGCAAACCACTCTGAAAGCACATGGTGGCGCACTGAGGAGGGGGTTTTGACGGCGCCATGGTATTTTATTGCATAATCTGCCGCCGCATTGACCCTGGCATCCAGCGCAAAGAGAGCTATATGGTTTTCCAGCTGGCGGTTTTTGAAATTAAGTGTTGAGACAAAGGCCGCCAGAAGCAGGAGAAGGGCAAGGCAACAGACAGTCGCATCAAGTGAAAATTGGCCTTTGCCGCCTTCCTTGCGCCTAAGGCAGGATACCGCCAATAATTTATTCCGGATTGTATTCATTGGCATCAACAAGCCGCGGCGGCCTTGCCGGAACAGAAGTTGCGCTTAAATTATTATAGATGGCATCTGCCGCCTTTGCGCTGCCGGAAAATGCAAGGGAAAAATACAGCTGCATATTTTTTGCTGCGAAATACGATGACTCTGAATAAGAGATACGCGCGTCCTGGGACTTTTTTAGTGCCAGAACAGAATGAAGAAGAAGGCTGAGAAGGGCAATGCAGATGGCAAAGAAAAGCGCAAATTCCACTGATGCCTGGCCCTGTTTTCCTGCGCTGATTTCAATTTTCATGCCTTAGCCTCGTAAATCCTGGACATGTAATGGATTGACGCCGAATTTTGCACATGGTCGTAGAGGGAAAAGCCAAGGCCAAAGCCCCCAAAGCTTCCTGCAACGGGAACTGTGCCTGACGGGTCGGTGCCTGCAATGCCATAAGACCCGTCAGCCGACTCCATTATGGCAAGTGAGTTTTCACACTGCGGACTTGAAAGCTCAAGGCAGCCGGGACATGGCACTGCGACCCCAGAGGACTCCATGAGTCCTATCGAGGCGCCTTTGCCAATAAACGAGCTTGGGCCGCACCAGAAAACCGCACCATATTGTGCATATTCCTGTTTGAGGCGGCGCGAATTGGAAAGCAGTGAAAGGTAGACGTATTTGCGCGAAAGTTGCGATTGGGTCAGGCCTTCAACCTGGGAAGCAGGCACGCCTGCCGCAAGCAAAAGCGCGTGCAGTGCCTGCCCATCTTTTTTTGCCTTGGAAAGTGAGACTCTGGCGGCCTCAAACATGCTGTTGTGGATGTCTGATGCTGCATAGAACTTTTTTTCAGAGGCAATAAGTGCGGAGGGGGGGCTTGGGTCAAGTCTGTGGATTAAGGAATAGGAGGGCAGGACAACTGCCATGATGGCAATTGCAAGCAAAAACGTCACAAACGCTTTCACATAAGTCTTTTTGAAGGCAACGAGTTAAAGCTTTTGGCACAAAAAAACAGCTAGTTGGGGCGGGCTGGATAAGGACTGGATGGGAAATTGTAGTTGATTTGATGGACTCAGGCGATAAAAAACATCTGGCAATTTTGCTTTTCATATTTATGGCATTCAGGCTGCCGTTTATCCAGTCATCCCCTTTGATTCTTGATGAGAACCTCTATGCGCAGATGACTCTGGAGTTTGCAGGCAGGCCGGCATTTGTGACTACTTATCTTGGTTTTGAGACAGGCTGGAAGCCCCCTCTTTACTTTCTCCTTAACGTGCCGTTTGTCATGCTTGGAAAGGCAGCCGGGTTTGGCATTGAGCTTACGTACAGGCTTTCCGGGCTGGCGTTCTCGCTTGCAGCGCTTGCAGTCCTGTATTATCTTGTTAAAAACTTGTACAAAAACGCGCAACTTGCTTTTGTTTCCTCTACAATATATGCAGTCCTTTACCCAGTCGTCTTTGTCAACAACCTTGGAGTCACCGACAACCTGTTCATGCTCCTTGAGCTGCTGTCGCTCTATTATTATTTTAGGGGGCGGGACCGGATGGACTTTGCAGCAGGCGGCGCTCTTGCTTTTCTTGCCTATTTTGCAAAGACAGTAATGGCATTTGCAATACCTCTTCTTGCCGTGTTCTTTTGGTATTTCAAAGATAGAAAAATACTTGGCGACAGGACGTTTCTGCTTTCCCTTTGCTCCACGCCAGTTGCCGCGGCAATATTTGCCTATGCCCTGTCCCAAAGCAGCCTTCTTGGCTCAGATGCCTCGACTTTTCTCCAGAAGTTTGATTTGCAGGAAAAGCCCTTTGCAACCTCAATGCTCAGGGCCCTTGGATATTTTTTAATGGAGGGGCTTCCTTTTACCGGATTTTTCCTTTACGGCTTGTGGAAAAAATTGCCTGGGTTTGACCCTTTCCTGCTCGTCTGGCTGTCGCTTCTGCCTGTTTTGATTTGGGGCTCAAACACCGGAATGCCCTGGTATCTGCTGCCAGCGCTTCCGGCGGTGGCGGTTGTCGGCGCAGTCGTATTTATTGACGCAAAAGGAAAACTTGACGCCATTGCAGCAGTCGCACTTGCAATTTGCATATTGATTAGTTTTGTGTACGCTGCCCTGGCTTATGCGACAGCCTATGAACGGGCATGGGAAAGGGATGCTGGAGTTTATCTTGCCGGAAAGGGAAACGTGTATTTTATAGGGACATATGCGCCTGGGGCAGTGTTTTACAAGCTTGAAACTGAAAGGGCGGAAGGAAGCTTGCAAATTGGAAAGGAAAGTTTTAGCAACGTTTGCATGGGAGTATTGGGGAAAGGCAACCTGCGGCTTTATGAAAACAGGGAGTTTGTCAGCGAGGTGCTTGCAAACAAGCCTGAAAAATTCAATTTTACAAGGAATTTCGGGGATGTTTTCTGGGAGACTCGGCCGTTTTTGATGGAGTGCAATGAGTTCAAGGCAGATTATATACTTGCATCCGAAGTCCCAAAAAGCATAGTTGAAGGATTTGGATATAGGCTTGACAGGGAATTCGGGCAGAGGCTTGTTGCATATAAAAGAGAGGGCACTGGATAGCTTGCGGATAAATGACAGGAGGCCGGTGCCCGGAAGAGACGCATATTTTATTGGAAGGTTATGAACATGGGAAGAAAAGCCAAGATTGCGATAATACTGCCTGTCCACAATGGCACTAGCTACCTTGAGCGCTCAATAAAAAGCATCCGAAGCCACATGCGCAGGCTTGGGGAAGGGGATTATGAAATAATAATTTCAGAGGATGGGAGCACTGATGGGACTGCGGGACTTTTGGAAAGAATAAGGGCTTCACAGAACGGGATACTGGTATTGAGCAGCAAAACCCGCCTTGGCAAGGGCGCAGCCATAGAACTTGCATGCAAAAACACCAAGGCTGAAAAAATTGTATATTTTGACGCCGACCTGGCAACGCAGCTTGAGGCGCTTGCAGGCCTCATACGGTTGCTTGATGACAATGACGTGGTAATAGGTTCCAGATATGCCAGTGGGGCAAAGGCGAACAGAAAGCCGCTGCGATGGGCTTTGAGTTTTTGTTACCTCAAACTAATCAACTTGCTTTTTGGCGCAAATATTACGGACTACCAGTGCGGATTCAAGGCTTACAGGCGGGATGTGTTTTTGGATGTGAGCAGGAAAGTTAAGGATAAGTGGTGGTTCTGGGACACGGAGTTTTTGCTTGAGGCACTGGACGCAGGAAAAAAAATATGTGAAGTGCCAGTTTTTTGGGACGAGCAAAAGGACACGACTTTTAGCATATTCAAGGATACAAAGAACATGGCAGTGGCGCTTGCCAAATACAGGCTGCGAAAGTCAGGGTTTTTTCCTGGCAACGCAGATAATGCTTGTGCCAACGGGAATTGAAGCCCCCATTGAAATAGCCTTGCGCTCGGCGGCAGAAAGAGACAGGAGAAGGGAATTGACTGGGCCTGGAACCGAGAAATCGTCAGAGCCTTCCACACTTGCAAGTTTTTTTACAAGCCTTGCGGCAACTGCGGGAAAAAGGGCATATGAGAAAAAATGGGAGCACCTGAGTATTTCAAACATTGAAAGGAGGCCTGCAATGGATTTTGTGGTGTGCCTTCGCTTGTGGCCTACCGCAATATCATGAAGGGAAAACAGCCACGGGTATGCAGGAACCGTGGCTATTAAATAGCCCCCGGGCTTGAGCACCCTGTATGCCTGCGCCACGGCTCTTTTGTCGTCTGCAATGTGCTCAAGAACATCGGCATAGACGACTATATCGGCAAAGTTATCCTTGAACGGCAGGTCCAGTGCATCCCCAAGCCGCGCATCCAGACCCTGGTTGCGGCAAAATGAGAGGGCTATTTTTGAGTTGTCAAGCCCAATGGCCTTGCCAAAAGATGAAAGTTTGGATAGATTAGAGCCGGTGCCACAGCCGATTTCCAAAATCACCGTCTTTTGCTTTTTTGGGGTTATTGACTGGACTAGCTGGCAGAGCAAAAGCTGCCTTGAAACAAACCACCAGTTGGTGTTTTGCACCCGGGCCATTTTTTCATAGTCAATGCGCTTCATAGCCTCACCGTGCAGTTTTCTCAAAAACAACAAAACCCGGCCGCTCGCCAAACGATGCTGCCTTGAGGTAGCCCTCCGGCACTTGGCCTGCAAAATAATCTAGATGGCTTTTTTCAACAACAAGATACGTGTCATTGAAAGTGTTGATTTTTCGCATGACGGTTTCCTGCGAATCCGACTGGCTTGTGTAAATAGCATGGATTCTGGGTGACATTCCATAGCCATTATTTTGTTTGCTGCCTCCAGCGCCTTCGGCAAAAAATTTGTATGGAAGCACTGTCATGCGCATGTTGGCAAGAAGAGCAGGGGAACTTGTATTTGAATAATGATTTGTGTAGTAGCTCCAGATTGCCATGTTCGGCTTTGCGGCAAGGATAGTCAGGGGATATTTGCCTGCAAGGAAGAGCCCTAATTGTTTTTGCGACGGGAAATCATATCTGGAGTCAAAGGATGCGTAGTAAAGTGTGTTGAGGCTGAAGAGCGCGCAAAGCAGCAGAAGAATGCCCAAAGCCATTGCGTCTGCCTTTTTGGCTGCACACAAAGCCGATGCAACAAGAAGGGCAGGTCCGAAAAACAGGATTGCCGTGTAATAGAAAGAGTTGAGAACAAAAAATGAGAAGAGCAGGATAATTTGACTAACTTCGAACAGATGCCCCTTGAGCGCTTCGCGCTTTATAAAAAGAATGGACGACAGGAGCACTAACACCCCCAGGTGGATTTGAAGGCCCGAGGCAAAGGAAAATGCCGCGGATGCCGCATCTGGGCTGAGCCTGGTGAAAAACTCTGTTTGGACAAGAAGCCATAATTGCGTGAGCCTGTTTGGGTAGTATGGAATAGCTGAAACCAGTATGGCCAGAACGACCGATACGGCAGCATAGGCAAAGTAGTCAATCCTAATTTTTTGGCGCAGCAGCATAAAGGGGACAAGAACCGCAAAAAACAGCGCAATCTGCTGCATTTTTATGTAAAATGCAAGCCCGGTTAGAAGGCCGGCTGCAATCGAGCCGCCTTTTGTCTGGTTTGAGACGAGTTGATGGAGCGCAAGGAAAAGCGCCAGGAGAAAGAAAATGTCTGGGGAATAGTAAAAGGATATAAGGGAAAAATTTGGGGTGATTGAGAAAAACAAGGCTCCGGCCGCGGCCCCTGTTCTTGACTTGGTCAGATGTTCGAGGATAAGAAAGAGAACTGCAAGAGCCAGCGCGCCAAAAATGATTGAGGTTATCCTGAAGGGGACTTCGATTGGCAGCGAGAATGCTGCCGAGAGTGGAAGGAATATTGACAGGAATGGTGCAGAGAGAACAAACATGCCAGCAGGTTTAATCACAAGCTCGCCATATACATCAGGCCTTCCAGACTTGGCAAACTCGGCGTATGCATTGGCATAGTTGGCTTCATCACCGATAAAAAATGGAAAAATAACTGAGAGGAAAAGCCTTGAAACAAGAAAAAATGCAAGAAGCGCCAGGAACTGCCTTGACTTGAGGGATGGGGGAAGCATTGGAATACACAACTGGAACAAATATTTATTTATCACGGGCTGGCTTGCATTTAACCATTAATTTAGGTGATTGTGGATTTGAGGTAGGCGACAATGTGCTTCAGGCCGATTTTTGACTTGCCTGACCCGCGCGCGCCAAACACATAGTAGATTTTTGAAATTTTAGTTTGGGCGGGAAGCTGCTTTGCAATGTCAAAAAGGAGCTTATAGCCGCTTTTGTTTATCCTTGCTGCGGAAAGTTTTTCAAAGGCTGTTTTTTTCATGCCAAAAAACCCGGAAAGAACATCAAAGTCGCTTTGCCTGCCCCTGACTGCAAGAGAAACCGCGCCTATTGCACTTGCAGCAAGACTCATAAGCCTGCGGTGGGCTGGCCAGCCATTTACACTTGCACGACAAGCGACAACCAAATCAGGGTGGTTGGAAGACTCAAATGCATGAATAATATCATCAACAGCCTCAGGCGGGTGCTGCATGTCCCCATCCATTACAATAAAGTAAGGCGTCTTGCAAGCTGCCACACCATCAAGCACGCTTGCAGCAAGCCCTTTGGTGCTTGAACCTGACCTGTCAAGAAATAACAAATTGCGACCATAATGCCTGCACGACTCAACAGTTTTTTTTGTGCCGTCAACTGAGCCGTCATCAGAGACGATTATCTTGAGCCCCGGATAGAGTTTCCTTATTTCCCTCAAAAGAACGCCAATGTTGGCTTTCTCATTCAGGGTTGGCACTATGAGGGTGAAGCTTGAGTATTCGGGCATGGAAAGAATTTGAAAAAGAAGAATAAAAAAGAGGGGGTTTGGGCAAAAGCCCAAAGCACCTGCTTAGCAGCTAACTGAGTTGCCCCCGCCATATAGATAGTTCAAGAATGGAGGCGCAATAACCACAATCAGGACGCCAATCACGGCACCGATAAGCATTGCGGTTGCCCAGACGTTTGCACGGGCCCTCGTCTCAGCGCCCATCATTTGGCCGACTGCATAAAGTGCGCCTGCGCCAACAATCATGAGCATTGCCGCCATTGGGACAAGCGTCTTGATGCTCACACAAAATTGTGACAAGGCGGCTACCAGGCTGTTGAAGCCGCCTGAGCCTTGCGCTGCAGCCATATTTAGCAAGAATATTGCCACAAGCGGTGCGTATACCAACTTTTTCAAATTCATTTTATCATCCTCCTAGGAAGTGTGAATTAGTATCATCGGGGTAGTTTAAAAAGATTGCCATAATTGGAAGGAATTGGAAGGGGGTTGTAGGTAATAGAAACGCATGTAAGACTTGCCAGACCGGCTGCAGCAAATCAGTGCTTGCAGTAGCTTGCGGCAAAGCGAAGATTGCAACTATCGTGGGTTGCGATTCAATCGTCCTCAAGTTTTCGGAGGGTTTTTTTTGCCGCCTCATTTTCAGATGGTGGCCTGCCCCCAAGCCCAAAAGAAAACACGCGGCTTTGACTGTGTTGTTGGCTGGATTGCAGGGTGTGTTGGTTTTTGGCTATGGCTTTGGACTGTCTTCCCCGTGTCTTGAGATAATAGGCGGCACACAAAACAACAATAAGCGCCACAACTGCTGCAATTGGCACTGCCAGGCTGTCCTGCTTTTTGCTTCCAGCTGCAAGTATCAGCTCGTTTGAGCTTTTTATCGAGCTTTCCGAAGCTATTATGGATTCTGCAAAGTTTCCCTCTTCAAGCCGGCTTCTGGCCTGGGCAGCCAAATCATTGGCCTGTTTTGCCTTAGCTTCAAACTCCGGCCCCTTTCCATAGGACATGTTCATTGCAAGGATTGTCAAGGCCTGGGCATCCAGGCTTTTTTCATCTGCCGCTTTTTCTAAGCGAGACAGCTGCCCTAAAACTGAAGATAATGTTGACGACGCCTCTTGGTTGGCAAATGCGGCCTGCTGCGCCGACTCAAGGCTGATTTGCCTGCCGGATTGCTTGTCCGGGATTTTTTCAAGCGCCTTTGAGGCTCTTGAAAGCGAACTTTGGGCTTTTTCAATGTCAAGTGAAAGCCGCACTGTCCTGCTTCTTGAAAGAACGGTTTTTTCCTTTGCAAGTTTTGAAAGCGCCCCGTTTGCCCTGGCAATGCTTGACGAGGCGTTGGCTGCAAGCAAGTACGCCTGTGCCTGCATTTGGTTTTGTGCGTCTTTTGAAATTGCAGATATATTCTCAAGCTGCAGGTAAATGCCGGTTGTATCTGATGGCTGGCCGTATTGCACAAGCTGCAGGCCGTGCCTGATTTGGCTTTTCAGGCCGGCTCGAAGATTTGAAATGATTTTGAACTGGGCAGACCCAGGCCCGAAAAGCTTTTCTTCTGATGCAAGCTCTCTCTCGTTTTGCCCGTCTGCCTGGATTAGGGCTTGGTGCTCGAATTCAGAAACGTCGATTTTCGAGATAACCCCCTGGGCAAGGCGGCGCGACTCCTCTGCACCTTCAAAATCCCCTTCAGAATATTTTTCTGCCGCAGTATCAAGAAGCAGCAAGGCCTTGGAAACCTGGCTGGGGATTTGTTTGGAATCGGAGTTTGACGCTTTTGCCAAGACAAGATATGCCTGGTTTGCCGAGTCTAGTCTCCCCCTTGTCTTATTGTAGCCCGTGTCAAATGATTCCTTGAAGCCCCCGAGCTTTTCCGATTCTGCTTGCGCTTTTGAGATTGTTTCATATGCAAGCCTTGCCGCCTGCAGGACATCCCCGGAGTCATAGAGGGCTTGGGCAGCCTCTATGCCCCGCATATATTTTGATGTTGTATTTTTTGAGGATAAGGAAAGCCTTGCGGCAGCAAGATAGTCTGATGTGAAGTTTGCCGCATCGGTTGAGGCGCCCGTGATTTTAAGGCTGTATGTGCGCCCTTTTTTTGGATTTAGAAGCAGGAATGAGACGGTGCCAAGGCCGCCTGGGTTTGAAACTTTGACGCCAGAGACTTCTGTATCTTGCCCAAGGGGGCTGATTTTGACATTTGAGCTGGTTGAAACAAATGCAGGTATCGAAACCTCAATGTTTTCAAAGTCCTCCTTAATCCCAAAAATCGTGGCTGTAGTGGAGAGCTGAAGGCCGTTTTGCAAAGCTGATACCGTGGTGTTGGTGATTTGGACTGAAAACGGATTGTCAATTTGGTAGCTGAACCTTGCCTTATAGGATTGTTGTTCAAGCTGCGGGAGGGTGACTATGGCAAATGTTGAGGGCAAGCCTGCTTGGGATGAGCTTTCAATAATAGTGCCAAGCTCCCGATTATCTAAGGTTGCTGACACTGCGGTTGTGGAGTTTGGCACCTGAAGCCTCAGATGCGGGCGGGCAAGTGGAAAGTCCGGCCTTAGTTCCACAACTTGGGATACCTGTGCCTGCTCCTTTCTGATTTGTGATGTTTTTGATGAGACATATGCAAGAAGCGGAGTGAAGTTGCCGGCCAGCTCAAGCCGATTGTTTTCGTGCGCCCCGATTTTGTCAAGATAGATTGCAAATTGCGGTTGGCGGCCTGCCGAAACAACACCGCCACTTTTGGCTGGCTGCAGGCGCTCAATGCCAACTATGCCATCTGATTTGAAGCGAAGGTCTGAAGATTGGTATGGGGTTTGGGAGGTGAAAAGGACCTCGACTTTCCGTTTTTGAATGCCGTCCGTGGTCAAGACCTGTTGGTTTTGCTGAGGCTGGCCGCCATAAAAAACAAGGCTGGTCGGATTTGAAACGGAAACTTGCGTCTTGAAAAGCGCAGGCTCGTTTGAATATGTTTTTGGCTCAAAATCCTGGACAGAAACTGTTTTCTGCATGAATGATGAGAGGACCTGCGGTTTTTGGGCTTCAATCTTTGCCGAAAGTTCCAGAAGATTAGCCTCCACTGATTTTCTTTTCCCGGCAACCAAAGCAAGGTTTGGCTTGCCTGATGCAAACCAGTTTGACACTGAATCAAATTCCTGATTGAGATTTGGGAAGAAAGCTGCCTGGTTTTCAAGCACCAGGAATTTTTCAGACAACGGAGCATATTCAAGGTTAAGCTGGTCGGACAGGCTTTCTATTGAAAGCTCCAGTTGGTTTTGAAGGTGGCGTATTGCAAGGGGTTGGATGCGGGAATTTTGGTAGGTGGTCTCATACTCGGAAAGGGCGTTGGAATACGCAGTCGCATCAATTCCATCCGCCTGCGCGCCTTTTACAAGGAGTGAAAAATATGCGAGCCGCGCTTCAAGATTTGTTGAAGCGTTTGGGCCTGCAAGGGACCAGGAGAGAAGAATGCTTTCCGCCTCCTCAATATCGCTTTGCGCGCTATTTAGCTTTTCAAGTTGCCAGGACAAAGGCGCACCGGGTTTTTTTGCATCGGCAAGACCATCACGCGCCTGCACAAACAAATCCTCGATGTTCTGGCTTCTGATTTTGTCAAGGGCAAAACCCTGATGCTTTTCGGACAAGGCTGATTTGAGGCGCACAAGCCGCAGCGCAAGGCTTTCCCGCCTTTGCCAAAGGTAGTCTTCCGCGATTCGGGCCGATGTAACATAATACGCCTCCGAATTTGAATACAGGTGCACTGACTCGTTGAAGTAATGGATTTTGGAAATCGCCCAGTTTGGCGATTGCCCGGTTATTTGCTGCCCCGACATAAAATATGAATCGGCAAGGGCAATTTTACTGCGCGCCAAAGACAGCTGCCGGTTGTCTTCCAGGCCCGCATAAACAAGAACTTCGGCAACTCCGTTTCCATCGAAATAGTTTGCAGCCTCCTGCGCTTTTTTTGAAGCCGACAGCGCAGTTTGGCGCGACACCTCGGCCTCCTGCGCCATCAGCTCAACTGCCTTGCGTGTCGCGCGCGAAGTCAGGTGCAGTTGTTCAAGAAGCGGCTGGCCTGACACCGCGCCGCTGCCCTGCCCTGTTGCAGTCTGGCCAAGCAAAAGAAGGTTGAAGTTGCCGGCTACGTCAAAATCCCCAAAATCTATGACATTGTACTGGTTTTGGAGATGTAGGCGCAGGCCCTCGTTTTTGTTTTGCAAAGCGGCGGTAATTTTGTAAAAATCGTTTTGCTGCCTTCCTGACGCCCCTGCAAGAAGATTACTGGACGCAACATACTGCTCCTTTGCCTTGCCAAAGTAGCAGGGGGAAGAGGCACCCATGAAGGAAAGTTCGGATACTGCTCCATAAATGTCGTCAAGCTCGCCGTTGTATGCGGCATTGGCAGCCTGCAAGGCATCGAGCTGGCTGTCTAGTGCACTTGACCAGTGTGACGAGTATTGGCGGAAAAACGATTCGCTTCTTTCTAGTTTGGAGAGCAGGGTAATGGCCCCGATTGGAAGTTTGAATTCAAAAGGAATCGGCTGCTGCAATACCTGCAGCTCTTCAAGGTTGAATAGAGAGGTGATTTGCAAATGGTCATTGTCCGCATCTGCCTTTGACACCGCGGCATTTCTTGAGTTTTCCAGTGCAAGGCGGATGCGGGAAGCGCTTGGGCCGTTTTGCTGGACAAGAATATCGGTTGTCCCTGTGGCCATGGAGGCTATTTGGGCCGATTCAAGCGACAGGTCCATGGCATGAGCCTTTGCCGGGCTAAAAAATAACGATGCAGGACTTGTTTTTGAAAGAATTGACGGGTCCGGTTTGGTGGATTCACGAAGAGTTTTTTCATCTTTCCACGGCCTCTCGAACTTCTCGGGAAGCGTGATTGGATAGGTGATTGGGCCTTGGGCAAAAAGGCAGGCTTTGCCAAAATCAACCTGCCCGGAAGAGAATGTTGGCTGGCCCTGCTGCAACTCCGACTGCTGGATTTGTGCAAAAAGCGGCAGGTTATCTGGCACAAGGGCAATGAAGCATAGGATAAGAAGCATGAGCGCTTTGCAAAGCAGACTCATGGTGTTATATTGCCAGCAGCGTTATAAATAATTATGCAGGGGGGCGAGGGGGGGTTTTTTGAAAAATGCGCCGAGGTTGCAGCATATGCGAGGAGCTTCACAAGCCCGACGATTGTGCACCATTATGATTGTGACGGGATTACAAGCGGCAGCATAGCCGCCCTTGGCCTCAAAAAAGACGGCAAATTCCCAAAAATGGTGACTTTGCGCAAACTTGACGACCAGATTGTCAATGAACTGTTTTGCGACAAAAATGAAATTGTGTTTGTTGATTTTGGCGGCGGCTGCAAGGCAATAGACCAAATCAAGGATGCCGTTGTCATAGACCACCACCAGACCGAGGGAATTGCGACACTCCAGGCAAACCCGCAGTTGCACGGGCTTGACGGGGGCGCGGAAATTTCTGCTGCAGGGGTTGCGTATTTTGTTTTCGGGCAGGCCGAGTGGCTCGGCGTGGTAGGGGCTGTTGGAGACGTGCAGGCGCCATTGCACGGGCTGAATGGAAAGTTACTTGAGATTGGCGGGAAAAACAAGACAGTCTCGCGTTCCAACGGGCTGAGACTTTATGGAAAAGGGACAAGGCCGCTCAAACAGCTTTTGCTTTATGCCGACGACCCTTACCTGCCTGGCATCAGCGGAAACGAGGAGGCGTGCTCAAGAATCATAGAAAGTTCCGGCGTGGAACAGGTTTTCGGAAGCGCGCAGCGGACATATAATGATTTGAACGATGAGGAAAAAAAGAAGTTTGTGGGAAATTTGGTTGATGCGTTGAGCCAGGGCCGCAGCCAAAACGTGGCACAGGAGCTTTTTGGCGAAAGTTACCAGTTGGACATTTACAGGTATACCCCTCAGCTATACGAGGCCGCGGAATTTGCAACGCTGCTAAACGCCTGTGGGAGGAACGACAAGCCGCAAATCGGGATAGGGGTTTGTCTTGGAGCGACAGGTGCGCTGCAGGAGGCGATTGGGCTTCTTGCGGCCCACAGGAAAAACTTGCAGGCAGGAGTTACATACGGCGCAAAAAACATCCAGGATTTTGGCCCGTTTAGGCTTCTGGACGGGCGTGGCGTTATTGATGATGGGATAATAGGCGTGGTGGCCGGCATGCTTATGGGCGGGAAGGGGGACAGGCCGATGGTTGCGCTTTCCTTAGACAAGGAGGGGCAAGTAAAAGTCTCGGGGCGCGCAAAAAAAACAAGCATAGACGCTGGAATCAACCTCGGGGCCGCAATGAAGGCGGCTGCCTTGAAGGCAGGAGGAGTTGGCGGGGGCCACGCACAGGCCGCTGGCTGCACAATTCCAAACGATAATGTTGATGCATTTCTTGCGACAATCGGCGGCGTGTTTAGGTCGCAGGCAAACCAGGATTATAAAGAATGATGGTAAATTAGGTGTGGGCAATAATCCGGCGGCAGGGTAGGTTGCGATGAATTGGAAAAATGCACTCCATGAAGCATATTTGGTGTATAGGAAAAACACCGTAGGCTATGCAAAACTTGGGTTCCTATATTTCTTTTGCGTCGCCATGAGTTTTGCCGCCCCGCTTGCCGTTTTCGTCCTCGTGTTTTTTGCAAGCGCCGCCACAGGCACACACCAGTCCGCTGCGCCTGCTAGCTATGCGGTGCTTGCCTTGTGTGTTGTAGCAGGTATTTTGATTTCGGCCATATTCAAAGGCGGATTTTATAGTGCAATTCTCGGGGCATACGATGCCGGGAATGCCGACGCATTTGAGTTTATTGGATGCGCCGGAAAAAATGCCAGGGAATCCATAGTAGTGGAGGGAGTCCAATATGCTTTGCTTGCCTGCTGCAGCCTGCCGTTTATTCTCCTCGTAATTTTCACAAAGACGCCGCTTGCGGCGGCAGTCGCGCTTCTTGCCATTTTCGCCCTTGCAGTGGTGATATTTGGAACATTCTCACTTGCCCAATGCGCCATTGCAATGGATGGATATGGAGCCAAGGCAGCGCTAAAAAAATCTTACATGACGGCAAGAAACAACATCGGGGATTTCGCGGAGATTCAGGCGATAATCATAGGCTGGTTTGTTGTGATTTTGATGCTCGTGCCCGTTGGAATTGGACTGCTTGCCCTGACTCTTGCATATCTTCCCATAAGCGCCCTGATGCTCTTGCTTTTTTACAGGAGCAGAAGGGTTGTTGAAAGGAAGATTTAAATTTTACAGATGCGTATTTTTGTCCATGGCAGACGAGAACGCTCCGGCAGCCGCTGCAATGAGACTTAAGGCATTGAGTAGGACGGAAAAGGAGTTTGCCGCCCCGCTTAGGGAGGAGCTTCCAGCCAAGCTTGGAAGGTTCAGCAATGTGCCCATAGGCAAGGTAATAGATACGGAAAACCCTGATTTTAGGAAAATGACTGCCGGACAGGCAGCGCAA
>VGKX01000011.1 GCA_016866895.1 Candidatus Parvarchaeota archaeon | reverse complement strand
ATGTTTCCACCTCAAAAATCTATTGGCTTATGCGTTGGACGATTGCTCTATGCTCCTGGAGATTGCCCCATGTTCTGTCTTGAATGGTCTTTTATTCTATTATTCAGCTGGTTTTTAAGTAGATGCCCCAAAACCCTAACATGGCTATTTGGATTGAGACAAGGGGCTATTGGCCGCTGCCAGGTTTTGTCAGCATTTATTCTGGCGGAAAGTGGAATTCGCTTCATGCAAAAAACAATTGCTTGAACGGAAAAAAATTTACCTATTCATGCAGAAAGGCCAAACTTGGCGGCGTGATTGTGCTTGAAGCATTGATTACCAAGGCATTGCCAAAAAAACTTTATGTTTGGCAGGACGATACTCTAAAACCGGAAAAGGCAAAAAAAACCCTTCTTTCAAGGTGGATTGGCGGGCTTTACAGCAATGCAAATCCAAGCAGGGTTTCACAAGTCAAGGAATTTTATGATGCCATTGCACCAAGGTATACATATCACACTGAGCCAGGAAGGGAAAACCAGCTTGCGGCAATTGCAAGATTGATACCAAAAGGTAGCAGGGTTCTTGATGCCAGTGCAGGAACATGCCTATTTGCCAAAGCTTCTTCTATGCGGAAACCGGGCCTTAAGATAACTTGCATGGACCTGTCGGAAAAAATGCTTGAGGTCGGAAAGTGGAATTTGGGCAACCGCGACTTTGTGAATGTTTTAGCCGGGAGGATTGGGGCAATGCCTTTTGAGGATGGCAGCTTTGATTTTGCAGTGCACTTGTTTTCAAATCTTCTCTCCCAGGACAGGAAATCATTTACAAATTTTTATAGGGTATTGAAAAGGCATGGAACGTTTATTTATCATCCAGTAAAAAGCCCGGGGGAGCAGTGGTTGGGAGGATGGAGAGAGAAGACGAGGCAAAGGCTTGAAAAAGCCGGTTTTAGAACTGTGCACATCAAGTCAATCCAGAGCACAGGGAAAAAAAAGAGCATTTTGACTTTGTTTATCGCAACAAAGTAATTTGTTGTCTATTTCTGGATTCTTCGCTTATTTATTAAATCACTAAAAATATTTTTGTTTACAATAATCGCTTCGGAAGAAGGATTTAGCTTGCCGCAACCCTTTGTTTGGGTTAAGTTTAACCCAGGAAATGCCGCTGGTAATCTTAAATCGAGATTTCTTAGAGTTTGCAGATTTTCCTCACTTACAGTAATTATTTTTTGCATGGGATTAACGCACAAGCAGGATTTATAAGAAGAACGGCTTGGCACCTAGGCTAAATTTACCTACAAGTCGCGCTCAGGGGCCTTTTCATCAGGAACTTTTTGGGCGCAATCCCTGCAGTATGTGTGGGTGTACCCCGCCAAATCAAGCTTTTGCACCCTGTCGGCATAGGTAATTTCGGTTTTGCATTTTTCACAGTTTAAATTCGCCATATTTTAACACCTTTATTCATTTAGTATTTTCTATTTTCGTACTTAAGATTCCAGCGTATTGAAGTGCGCAACTTTATTCTGGAGAATACTTGAAGCATTTGATTGTTTAGGAATTTTAATGTTTAAGCTTATGGCAGAATAGGATTAATATAACCTGTGCATAGCCTGAAGAAGCTTGCTCGGTGATTTGTGGTCTTGTTTCTTCTTTAAGCTCCTTTTGTAATGCCCTCGGGGACCTTGTACTCAAGCCACCTGACCTGTTTTGCCTCTATACAGGCCTTAAGCGTCTTTTCAACGGGATTTAGGCTTGACTTTCCGCTTTTTACCTCAACAAAAACCACTTCGTTTATTGTTTTGGCATCCATGCCGCTGAAAACAACAAAGTCAATGGGTTTTCCAAGAAACCTTACTTCAGTAGGCAAAAAAGGGAAGTCCGGCAGATACGGGGCAAGCTGCTCTGAGAACTGGCCGCCTAAAACAGCCCTTGATTTTTTTATTGCGTCCTGGCGAAGCGCCTCAACTTTGTTTTGTTTCCAATCATCATCTGCGAGTTTCCGGCCAATCAACAGTCCAATTGCAAAAAACACCAACACTGCAGAGATTAAGGCGATTTCCATTAGTTCAACGGCCATAACAATCACATTATGGATAGCTTATCCTTCGTTTAAATTGTTTGCTTCCTAAAATGGAATGGTATTTGCGATGAAGAATGTAAAAATCGTGTTTGCGACCGCATCACCTCAAAGAAAATGGCTGTGCAGAATGGCGGGCATTGAAGCCGAATTTGTAAAAAGCAACGTGCGCGAGAAAAAAAAGGGCGATTCGCCTGAAAAGCTTGCTGTTCAAAATGCCATTCTAAAAGCCAGGAAACTTGCTGCCAAGCACCAAAATTGCCTTATTATAGGAGCAGACACGCTTGTCTGGATAGGGAACAGGACAATCGGCAAGCCGAAAAATTCGCTTGATGCAAAAAGGATGCTCTTGAATTTGAGCGGAAAGTGGCATCATGTTGTCACCGGAGTGGCTATTTTGTTTAAGGAAAGAGGATGTGCATTTGCCTCTATTACAAAAGTTAAGTTCAGAAAAATTTCGGATTTGGAGCTGGAAAAATACATAAAAGGAAGGGAGTGGGCCTCAAAGGCCGGAGCTTATGCGTTTCAGGGCCTGGGGAAGGGATTTGTTGAGAATGTAATAGGGGACAAAGACAATGTGATTGGACTGCCGGTAAAAAAGCTCAAAACCGCACTTAAAAAATTTGGGATATGCAATGCTTTAGGCGCATACGCCACTGAACAGATACGCTATAAGAAGGATATGGCAGGTGACAGCAGAATATAATAATTGCTGCTTGGAAATAATGCACATGCCCCCGTAGTCCAACCTGGATAGGACGCAAGCCTCCGAATAGGCTTTTTTGCCTAAGGGCAAAAAACCCTGGAAAACTGCAATTCAGTTGCAGTTCCCGCAAAATAATTTTTTGCGAAAAGGCTTTTTTGCCTAAGGGCAAAAAACCCTGGAAAACTGCAATTCAGTTGCAGTTCCCGCAAAATAATTTTTTGCGAAAAGGCCTACAAATGGCCAGAATGTCCGGACTTGGTTGCAAGAGTTCTCATGTTGAGAAGACAGCTTGTAGTCCGGGTTCAAAGAACCTTTTTTGGGAATAGTTTCATCAAAAACCACCCATAAAGGCCTGAAAATCCCGGCGGGGGCGTTCTTTTTACTTCTAAAAAAAGAAGGCAGGGCGATTGAAAAAAGAAAAAATAAGATGGGGCAAAAGCCCCAACAGTCCCTTTACTTGTAGATTCAGAAGCCTACAGGTTAAGGTAGTCCTTTGTTCTGGATATCCAGTTCTTGGCAGCCTCTTGCCCGCCCAATCCAAATGCAAGGCCAAATGCAAGGGCTATGCCAAAGCTTCCAGCCTGCAGCAGTGTCAGGAAAGTGGAGCTTATGATGCTGATTTCAAAACCAAGGGTTTCAAAACCGACTATTGCGCCCATGAAAACAACCACATATTTCACCAGGCTTGCAATCATCTGCATGTGCTTCTCCTTCCTGTCCACTTCATGGACTTTCTCCTTTGCAAGGTCGCCAATGATTGCCGCAACCAGAAGCACCATGACTGTCCCTATGACCTTGGGCGCAAATTCCACGATTTTTACAAGGAACTCGGAGATTGGGCCGGCTGATACATAGGCAACGGCTGCTTGAATGAATACAAGTATGACAAAATATTTGACAACTTGTATTAGCACTTCGCTTACCCGGACATTGCCCAGTGAATCATGGACTTTGTGGGTCTTAAGGAAGGTTTCGAATTTTACAACTTCCAGCAGCTTTCTGAAAAACTTAGCCACAAAGGACGCCACTATCCAGCCTGCAACTGCAAGTATTGCAGCCATCACAATGCTTGGTAGCGATTCAACTACCTTGATTAGGGCGTTGTTGATGCTGCTTGCCAAAACTTCCCCTATCCTGCCTGGCTCTGCCATCAGGTTGATTGATTCAATTGCCATTTATTTTTCACCTCTGATAGGTAATATTGTTCATGGAAATCCTTTATAAATGTTTCGTCTGCTTTACGTCGAGTTGGCAAAAAAGCATTGTACTGTCAGAGTACCACAAAATCAATTACAACCTGCCGTGTTGACGGAGAGAATGGCCTGACAACGCGTTTTCCAAGTATTGAGAATCTGTATCCTTCTTTCTTGCACTCTAGGGATATTTTATCAAGTGGCTTGGAAAAGCCACCCTTGATATGTACAAAAGAGTATAGATGGATTGAGGCCCCTGGCTTGGCGCACTTGAGTGCAACTTCGAGGAATTTTTCCGCGTCTTTAGGAAGTGGCATGACAATACGGTCAAATGCTTTCAGGTATGCCTTTGTTGCAAGAACCCTCGCCACATCGCCGCAAATGGCCTTTACGTTATTTGCCTTGTTTAAAATAATATTTTCATTGAAATATCTGACTGCGTCAGGATTTATCTCAACGCCAAGAATGCTTGAGCTGGGATTTAATTTGGATATTGAAAGTGCGAACGGTCCGCAGCCGGCAAACATGACAAGAATTTTTTCATTTGGCCTTGAGAGCCGCGCTATGCGCAGCCTTTCTGTTGAAAGCCTTGGGGAAAAATACATCTTGGCAAGGTCGACTTTGAGCCTGACTCCGTTTTCGCAATAAGTGGTTTGGGTGCGCTTCTCTCCAGCAAGGTGGGCAAACCTGCGCACGCGATATGTGCCTTCCATTGCACTTGACTTTGCGAGCACTGTTTTGACGTTCCTGTGAACTTGCATGGCCGCCTTTGCAATTTTCTTCGAATAAGTTGAAAGCCCCCGTGGAATCTCAACAACTGCTATGTCTCCGATTATGTCAAATGACTTGGTAACCCTGGCTTTTTGCTTCTCTGGCATCTTGCCTTTTAGCGCATCTTGAAGCGAATTGGGCTTTTCCACAACTTTGGCAAAATTCCTTTGGACGCTTTTCCCAAGTCCGGAGTGAATTTGCGTGCTGTTGGCTGGTTTTGCGTTTAGAGGAAATATGACATTAGTCCCTTCCCGCTTCGGTTTTTTTGCAAAATCGAGGGCGCCGGATAAAATCAAAAGTTTTCTTGCAGACTCTGCAAGGGACTTGTTGACAAGAAAGCCATGCTGCATGGAACCACTCAGGCCTGCTTGCAGGCAAAGGCAAAATTGGACTGCGGCATTTGGGCGTTTGAATAGGGGCTTGTTGCAGCACCAAACTGGACGCTTGTGAGTGATATCAAGTTTATGTTCTGGCCGAAAGTGCACTGGAATGGATTGCTGCCCTGCTTGGGATAGACGATTATGCTTTGCATGTATGGCCTGGAGTATTGTAGGCAGCCTTCGAACCAGCCGTTTGACACTGGGTGCAGCTGCGCGCCTCCATCGGCAGCAACCCTGTAGGCTCCCTTTCCAGGAAGTATAGATGTGTTGAAGCCATAGGAGGCCATTCCAATGATGCCTACGGATGGAAGGATAAATGATTTGGTGCTTGCAGTATAGTAAATGTCGGCAACCTCCTGTTCGCTCCAGCTTGTTCCTGCCGCATTTGGGCCAGGGGCAGCTGCAACAAACAGCCAAATGGTCGGCTTTCCGTATTTTATTGATGTTTGTTCTGCAAATGCCACATTGTCCCAGTATGCGGTTGTGATGTCTGCGCTGCCTGCGTAATCATTGAGGAAGATGCCCTGCCCGATCATATCAACGGACTGGTTAAGCTGGGGGTCTGAAACTATGGCAGCTATTGTCTTGTTGTCCATTGTCGGTGGGGTCATTGCAACAAAGCAGTTGGGGCACCTGGATTTTATTGCAAGCGCCTGGTCGCGGGCTTGCTGGAAACTCGCAGGCTCATCAACACTCACGTTGAATTCTGTTGATATAATCACTGGTCCGATGTCCTTAAGCTCCCTTGCAATGTTTTCCATGGCGACTTTGTCAATGTTCTGCTTGGCAGTGTAATATATGAACACAGGCATTACCCTGTTTTGCAGGCAGTTTGTGGCAGACTGTTTAAGCTTTCCCGTAAGCTGCGGAACACCAGGATTGCCAACAAGCCAGTTTACGGACATGGATAACGAGTTGTTGCATAAGCGATTGGCAGAGTCAAAATCACCAAAGTTTGGCCCCTGCCCAATCATGAATATCCAGGGAAATTCTGAAGTCCTTGATTCCAGCTCTTCAAGTGTTGTCTGGTTGCAGGATTGAAACGAGCACGTGCCCTGAGCAAGCGATGAGCCGCCAAGAATGGGAATTATTGAGGTTTTGTTCTTGCAAGTCAAGCAGATGCACTGGCTGCCGTTTATATCAGGGCAGCTGACGTTGAATGGCTGGAGTGTCAGGTTTATGTCGGCTTGCCTTGGGCGTGCGGTTACGCAACCAAGAACTAAAACAGATGCAAAGACAATGAGGATGGCAAGAAGAAAGCCGAATTTCCTGTCTGCCAATATGTTTGTGCCCTCGGATTTTTGTCTTTGCATTGACACCACGAACTGCCTTGGTCATTACTATATATCCCAAGGGATAAATTCTGATAGATAATGAAAGGCGATTTTATTAAATTGCTTGCCTGGTTTTGCCAAGCATTTTATGCTTGCAGGTATAGCATTGGCGCTAACATGGACAGCTGAAAACAAGTTTCCTCCCTAGGCTGCCTTGCGGAAGCTTTTGACGCAGTGGGAGCACGGGTCGCCAATTGCCTTTGCCTTAAGGCAGGACGGGCAGGAGCCAACCTCATAATCAAGATACTTGAGCTTGGCTTTCTCAAAGAACCCTTTTGGCTTTTCGCCACCCTCAAAGTCGTACTTTGTGATGGGCCCGCCGCTTTGCCGCTCCATCTGCTTTTGCTCCTTCTTGTTTTGGAAGCTTTCTTTAATGTCCTGTGCAACAAACCACGGATAGAGGATTGGCAGGGCAAATGCAAGAGGCTTGAACCTCCCCGAATAGGTATAGGCATTGTATTCCATTGAGCGCTCGGCCATAAGCCCCTCAATTGTCTTGTCCCGCTTCCAGATATCGGTTGTCATGTCGCGATAAAGGTTTGCCCTCTCTGACTTGTAGTAAAGCGAGCCTGCTTTTCTCAGCTCCGGGTTGTCTGAGTGGGCAAGTGTTGTTGCTATTCTTGGAGCAAGCCTGTCCCCAATGTCCCCAGTGTCAAAGTCACGGATAAACATTCCTGGAGGCCCCATCTTGTTAATGTTCTGGTAGTAGGGCTTGTACATTTCAAAGTGCCTCAGGCTGCCACCTGCAGTGAAAATTGTGTTGCCAGACCTTGCACTTTCCGCGTAGTAGCCCTTCTCAAACGGCCTTGTATACCAGGGCCCTTCACGGTAGTCAAATTGCTCCCTTACGTGCATTTTTGACGCAATTTTCCTGCTGACGCCCTCATCATCATATGAGTAAAGAGGCTGGAAAGTAAATGGCAGCTTCAGCCGCTTGATGCCATCTGATGAATACTGGTAAAGATTGAACCCGCTTTCATCCCTGTACTCGTTTAGCTTCCTTATTCTCGGGGTTTTAAACCTGTTGCCAAGGTCAAAGCTCTCCCAGGGCGTAAGCAGGGACCTTACTGCCTCAATGCCAGCTATCCTCCTGTGTTGCGCCTGGTCAAAAACTGTCGGATACCCTACCATGAGGGAGAAAAACGGCCGCGTGTATTCACCAAAAATCCTTGCAAAAGGCATTGTGGCCTTTATCATAAGCTTGTTGGTAAAGTCACCGGGCAAAAGGCCGTGGGTGAAAAGCATGCTTGGATTTTCATAGGCAAATTGGCCAGTGTGGTAACCGGTCCTCTCCATCTGGGTCGCGCCAAAGCTTGAAGAGCCAAATCTCGGGTCACGCATCATCGTCTCTTCCATGATGTTGTAATATATTGTATGTTGTTTTGCAATGTTGCTTGAGGCCCTGATGTCCTTTGCAATATCGCTTTGCCTGACCTGCTTTAGGACATCTTTGTATTCTTCTTGCTTGCTAAGATAATTCTGATATTTGTTTTTTATCTCCTCAAGCCTTGTTTTATCCCCATCGCTCAGTTCACCGGCTGCTTTTTTTGACTCAAGCTCGTGAATCATTTTTTTCCAAGTGGATTCGCGGGCTTTTCCTTCTGCGATATCCTTTCTCAGACCAGTCAGCTTGCCCCCTTCGTCAAAATACAGCCCGGCTTCGTAATTCTTCTTGTAATTTTCTATCAGCAGCCTTGCATTGTTCTGCGCCGCAAACGCATCCTGGAGGTTTTTGGCTGTGCCTGCCGTCCCGCCGACAATGACACTGTCAAAAAAGTTCCTAATCCTGGACGTGACGCCCCTGTTCACTTCATTTGCATTTTTCATTTCTATTTTATCAATAGCGCCGGGTTTTTGGCTCAGAATATCATTTTGATACTGCACCAAAAGCTTCTTATGCTCTGAATTATTTGGGTTGTATCTAAAGGATTCGCCGCCTCCTTTGGGTTTGAGGTAGATTATCCCATTGACAACATAGTCCCCTTCTCCAGCAGGCATGCCCTTGAAATAGGGAATCATCTTCATGTCCAGGGTTGACATCCACAGGCCCTCCTTTGTCATCTTGAGAGTCACGCCCTGTTCTATGAATTTTTTGTATTGCACTGGGTCTTTGAGGTCAACCCCAGACCTGTTTGCCGTTTCAACATAGGATTTGAGCGCACCTGTCTCCATCATGTGGGCCCTGTTGAAGTTTTTGAACAGGTTCTGGTTGAGGGTTTCGGTTCTCCCGATAATCCTGTCAGAGAGGTTGTCCATTATTGAGATTACCTTCATTGCCTCAAGTTTTGATACTGTTGCAAGTCTTGCAACCCTTGAGCCCGGGTATTTGCCGATTTCGCCGATATAAGTCTGGAATGTCGGCCCATGTCCGCTTAGTGCAGCGCCACGCGTCCAGTCAGAAACCTTGCCAAGATCTGCCTTCAGGTTGTCCCTGACTTTATTTGCCGTTATATTGATTAGTTCATCTCTTGGAACTGGTTTGCCGGCATTTGACTTCATCTGCCTGATTAGCTCGTCTTGCATCATGACTCCAAACACGCTGCCTTGCATCTCCTTGTTTGTAAGGGTTTTTTTGAGGACTTGCACAAGCTGCCCATAGAAATCCCCTTTCTTGTTCAGCCCAAGCTTTGCCATTGCATCCTCGTAGCCTTTTTGCATCTCCTCGCTGATGCCCTTGCCCTTGTACTTCATGTCCTTTCTGGAATTGTATGAAAGGGCAAGTAGAAGATTTAGGTCGTTTTTGTTGGCGTCTCCTGCAGGTTTCCCGTTATTGTCTAAAGTCCCGTGCATTATTTCCTTCAGGGTTTTGCCTACCAACGTTGTCATTCCCGTGGCCTTTTCAATTTGGGAAACAATGCCTTTTTTTCCGCTGAAGGCTCTTTGCATAGCCTCCATGTCTTCCACGGACTTTATGTTTCTGATTTTTGAGTCAAGCTCAGAGAGCTTTTGGGCTGCTGCCAGAAGCTGGTTCTTGTCTTTTGTGGACAAATTGCCATCTTTGGCTATTGCCTTTATGAATTCAACTGAATTGATTTTTCCATCCGGGGTGTTTTTCATGACTTCAAGCGCTTTTGTAAGGGTTGCATTTGCCCCAAGCTTGAGCAATGCAGCCTCAACTATCCTTGCCTCAAGTGCGTATTTCAGGTCTCCAAATCTCCTTTTAGAGGCCTCAATCGGGTCGTATTTTTCGCTGAGTTTTTTGTTGTTTGCCACTTCCTTTGAAACGTCAACAACATGGAAAAACCTGCCGTGGATGCCTTCTTTGTGCATTTGCTCCTTTGACTTGAACAGGTTCCTGATTTTGTCATGCTGGATGAACGGAAACTTCCACTTGTATCCAACCCGACTCAAGGCCTCTATTATGAATTGGTGCTTGACGTCGCCCCAAAGCCTGTGGTGCGACCTGTTTGCGCCGCTTCCTGCCGCTGCCATAAGAAGTATTGGCTTGCTGATTACATTCTTGACAAGGGGAACCTTGCCAAATGTCCTCCTGTCCCAATCAATTATTTTTCCCGCCAGGCTGTCAAAGCCATAGGCTTTCATGTAGGATTCCTTGGCTTGCGTAAAGCCGAACTTTGCAGCATGCAAGTCATTGCTGTTTGCAAGAGCCCCCCTCAACCTCTCATCTGAAATCCGCTTGAGCAAGTCTCCTTTGAAGTATTCCTGGTCAAACAGGTTGCCCTTATATGTCCCGGCAAGAATGGCATCTATGTCCCTAGTGTTTTTTGTTGCAAGCGCCCTTAGCGCAAGCGACTTGTTTTCCGCGGATGCCTTGCTGTTGATGATTTTGTTGACAAGCGCCCTGTTTGATGCGCCCATCCTGGAAAGAAGGCTGCCAAGCCTTGCATTTGCCTGGCCAAGTGCCGCAAGGGTTTTTGCCTCCATTTTCTGGTTTATCCTGATGCCGTGCATCACGTTTGTGGTCACGGTTGCCTTGTGCATGTGCGCCTTTTTCCCCTTGGGCAGCTTCGGCGTTGTTATGTCAAAAAGGCTAAGCGGATTTTTTCCAGAGTAATACATTGAGGAGATGAAAAGCCCGAAGATTATGAAAAGCGGGACGCAGGCAATCATGTTGCTTGAAATGGCATCGCTTATTGTTGGGCCTATTGCGGTTATTGCCTGATTATCGGTGTCGCAAACAAGTATATGGTTTGAAGTTGCCTTGATTTTATTGTCTGGCGTGCCCTTGTAGTCTGCCTGGACGCTTATGCACTTGCCGCTGTAGACGGACTTTTGGATTGTGCATGTTGCCCAGCCCTTGCTGTCGGTTACAACTGGATAACAGCTGGAAATTGGGGAGATGGAGCCTTGGATGTCCTTGGAGAAGTAAATTTGCGCACCCGCTACATCCCGGATGTTTTGCTGTGTTTTGATTGGATGGCCAGATGGGCCCGGAACTCCGGTTCCGCTGCCTGCCGAGGGAAAGCCAGTCCCAGAGCCACTCCTGTCCTGCCCCCTGTCCTGGGACTGCAGGCTAAAGGAGTAAGTTATGTTGATGTAGGAGAGATGGACTGAAACAGTGCTTGATGAAGTCTGCGTGTTGAATACGTTGAATAGCTCAATGAAGCTTTGCCCGCATGTTGTGCATGCAGGAGTGTCAGCCAATGAAAGCGGCAAAAACGCTAACAGGAAGAAAACGGTTGCTGTTAGTACGATGGCTCGCATATTAAGTTAACACTTTTATATAATATAAAGCTTGCCCCAAAAGGACAAAAACAGCCAGATTTGATAAGTGTTTAATTTTGTACAATTGTGACAATATTAAGGGCTTTTAATAATAGACTTTTTTTATGCATTGGGCTTTTATTATGCATATTGGAAACGCCCCGCATAGTTATCAAAGAAAATGAACTGTTGTTACTCCACAAGAATTGCCACCTTTCCCGGAAGGGCGTTTTGGGCCTTTTGGACCTGACTTTCTGCTGCCTTATCTTCGTGCAAGACAAAAACATCACAGCCAAGTTCCTCCTTGAAAAATGATGCGGCATCGCAAAGAGCTTCGAACTCCTGGCCTGGGGAAAGGCTTGGCCCAGTCAGGGTGTTTATGTTTTTTGTGTATGAAAGCACGAGCTTGGGGACTTGTTTTGAGTGCTTGTTTATTTCAGGGTCTGCCATTGCCTCTTTTATTGACTTTTCGGCTGCCCTGTTTTTTATCACAATTTGAAGCAGCTTGTGTTTCCACTCCCCACCTACAAAAAGCGTGATTTTCCCAGGCTTCCCAGATTCTTTCAGGTATCCTGATTTGAGAAGGCCGAGAATGTGTTTTATGTCCCCAAATGTGCTTATTACAAGCCCTTCCATATCAAGTGCAAGAGTATTGATTTTTCCTTCGAAAACTGCCGGGAACTGATGGGTTGTCAAATCTGCCTTAGGGCCTTTATTTTCTTCGCTTTTCCCAATGCCGGAATCAAGGCCAAGCAGTTGCCATGCCTCCAGCGTAAAGTGCGGCATTACAGGATGGAGTGCAGGCAGCCATAGTGAAAAAAACCTGCCAAGCTTTGGAGTTTTTGTGCGCTTCATGTACCAGGACAGGTCATTGAGAGTGTTGAAGAACAGTTCCTGGCCTATTTCCCTTAGGGCAAGGCTGCGGTACTGTTCCATTGCAGCCCCAAGCCTTGAGTGCAGCCTTGAGAAAAACCACCTGTCTGCAAGTGTCTCATCAGGCATTTGCCCTATCGTCCCCCAATTGCCTTGCATTTTTTTAGCCGCATTGAGGACAAGCTCTTCTAGCTGCCTAAGCCTGCTTGAAACGCCTGTTGCGGCCGATTGCGAAAAGTCGGAGTCTTCCTTTAGCTCTGCGCCATTTACTACTGAAAACCTGACAACGTCGGCTCCGTATGTTTCAATTGCCTTTCGAAGCGGCATGATGTTGCCCATTGACTTGGACATTTTCTTGCCATCCATTAGCACAAAACCGTTGGTGGCAATCTGGCGCGGCCAAATATTTTTAGGGAAAATAGCTACATGGTTGAATATCAAAAAAGTCAGGTGATTGTGGACAAGGTCTGAGGCGGAATGGCGCGAATCAAGCGGATACCAGTAGGAAAATTGAGTGCGCATTTGCTCCGCTTCAGGGGGAAGCTTGCCTGCAGGGCTGCGGCCAAGGAAAACGTAGTCAAATAACTGTTCGGTCAGCTGCTCCGGCTTCATTTTCATCGCGATGTGAGCGATGGTGTAGAACGCCATGTAAACTGTCGAGTCGGAAAGCGCCTCAATCATTTTTGTTTCATCAAACGGAAAGCGCGTGCCCAAGCCTGCCGAGCGGGTGCAGGCCTTCTCCTTGAGCCACTCAAGGGTGTAATCGTACTCCTTTCTGGTTTTCTCTGGCAAAATCCGCATTTGCAAGAGGCATTCGCGCGCAGATGCCTTCCATTTTTCATCGCCATAATCAATGAACCATTGGTCTTTCACGATTTTAACGCCGACAAGCCCGCCGAACCGGGAGTAGATGGGGCCGTTTGCTATTTCGTAAATTGGGAGCGCCTTGTTCTCAGCTTTCAGTTTGGTTTCCATTTTTTCCTTGGCATCCACGCCCCTCATGCCCGTAAATTCGCCGACAACCATCACGCCTTCGTACGCAGATGCCTTGTAGAGAATATGCTTTGCTTCAATTGCCTTGGGGTCTAGCTGGTCCTTTACGCCCATCTTTTCCACAAGCTCCTTTGCAGCAAATTGCCCGAAGCCTTTTACTTGGAGCACTTGCCTCATGGCAACCTTTTCCAAAAGCCCCGCGTCCCGCAATGCGAGATAGTCGATTGGCGCATCCGAAGGCACGCACATCACAACGCCTGTGCCGTGTTTCGGGTCAACAAACGAGGCCGCAAAAACAGGCACTTGCTCCCCGGTCAGCGGATTTTTTGCTTTCATTCCCAAAAGCGTTTTTGCAGTTATTTCATTTTCAACTTTCAAATCAGAAAGTTGCATTGAAAGGGATTGAAGTGCCTCCTTTGCCAGGTAGTATTTGCGCTTGCCATCTGTTGCGCACACATATGTTGCATCTTGATTCACCCAAATATTTGTCACTCCATAAAGTGTTTCTGGCCGGTAAGTGGAGCAAATTAGATGGCCTTCCTGGAATGGAAAAAGAATTCCTGACGTCTCTTCAATCTGGGGGTCTAAATCACCCTTGGTGTCGTGCGCGCCAATTGCAGTTTGTCCTACTGGGCACCACGGCACCGGGTGCTCGCCCTTTTTTATGAAGCCAGCTTGGTGCAGCTTGGCAAACTGCCAGCGTATGAATTGGTTAAATTGGTCATCGGACGAGTAAAATTTCCTTCTCCAGTCAATTGAGAGGCCTATTTCCTTCATGCCCTGCTCTATCTCTTTTGAAAAATACATGACTAGGTCTTCTGGCTTGGTTAGATTTGCCGCCTGCTGCCTTGAAATTCCATAGATGCGCTCAAAGATGCCAAGTATTTCTTCATCTTTTTGGGCGATGCGCTTTGCCATGGCAAGAATTGGCGTTCCGGTGACGTGAAAACCCATTGGGAACAGGACGTTGTAGCCTTGCATTCGCATGAACCTGGCATAAATGTCGGTTGTGGTATAGGTTCTTGCATGCCCTATGTGCTGCGGCGAGTTGGGGTATGGGAATGCCGCCGTCAAGAAGAATTTTTTTTGCCCATTTGGCTCAGGTTCAAAGGCCCTTGATTTGGCCCAAAAAGCCTGCCACTTAAGGCTAGTGTTTTCCTTGTCTTCCATGAAGACAATTTCCCACACACAATTTTTAAATATGAGCGGGCAAATCCATCCGTGAGAGTGTAAAACCACTCAATGGGATTACCTTGTATATTGCCTTGTATTCTTCAATAATTATTATCTGAGACCATAGCTAGATAATGCTAGATAATACTTGGATTTGGGATTTGGATGGACTTGCTGATGTTTCCCCCAATGCTTGACATAGGAACCACATTCACGACTATTTTCAAGAACATGGGCTGGCTTGTGTTTGCCACTGCCGCACTGATGATTTCGGTTGTAACAGGCAGCCTTGCCTACATGGCAAGCGAGGCGCTCAACCTCGCAAAACTGAAAACTTGGGCAAAAAGCGAGCTATATGAGGCAGTGATGAATGCCGCCATAATAGCGACTACGGCCTCTGTGCTTGTCCTTTTGTCAGCGCTTGCAGGCGCCCTTACTGGCTACCCGGACTTGTATGTCCCTGGAGAGCTGTTCTTAAACACCATGGATTCGACTGTCACCTCTGTTTACGTTTCCCTTCTTGCAAAGGAGGCGTGGATTGGTTTTCTTTCAACAGCAGGCACTTCAATTTACATAGGCCAGCCTGGAATCACTACGGTGACTTTAAGCGTCGTTCCAATGTCAGGGATGACTGTAATTAGCGATGCGCTGATAACTATAATCGACGCAGTCGGCATTTCGCTTGCCGCCATAATTGTCCAGCAGGTGATACTGTCATTTTTCAAGGAGACGATGCTTACTTTTTTCCTGCCTGCAG
>VGKX01000010.1 GCA_016866895.1 Candidatus Parvarchaeota archaeon | reverse complement strand
ATTGGGACAGGTCCTGCGTATTTGAAGTGATTTGCAAGGAGTAGTCCTTGATTGAATTTACTGCTGTTGAAGACCGGTAAATTGTGACTTCAAAGCCATCAATGCGGGCGCCGTGGGGAATGTCCAAGGGCATGGTGCTGTAAGGCGGCTTAAAGCCTCTGCCGATAAGAAAATAGGAATGTTGGCCTGCATTGGCACGCGCATACGACTTTGCGTAAATATTATCAATAGAGTCAATGTAGTTTGGTAAATTCCAGCTAAACTGCCCGTCATGTATGATGGTTGTCCCGACACCCACAAAAGCGCTTTGGCTGTCTGCGTGCAAGGCAGAAGGCAGTGTTAGAAGAAGAACTGCCAAAATTGCGGCTAAGGCAGTTGAGCTTGTCACTTGATTTAGTCTTGGACTCGCTGCATTATTTGCCTTTGAGTCTGCCCGTAAAACAACTGTAACAGGCTTGTGCTGCACTGGTTTTGTGGCAGGCTTGTGCTGCATTGGCTTTGTGGCAGGCTTGTGCTGCATTGGCTTTGTGGCAGGCTTGTGCTGCGTTGGCTTTGTGGCAGGCTTGTGCTGCATTGGCTTTGTGGCAGAACCGGACTGCATTGGTTTTGTTATTGAATTTTTCATGGTGGTGTGCCTTGAATTGGATATTTGAATCATATTATTTTTGAAAGCCCGTAGAACTGGGACTCGCCGCCAAGTGCGACTGCAACGCTTCTGGTAAGCGAAATTGTTATTATTGCCGTGAAAAGGGTCAGCACAAGGGAAAGGACAATGCGCTCAACAACTCCAGGAAGGGCAATATTGTAAAGTGAGTCGTAGGTCTTCCCTACATCAAGCTCCTTGACATAGCTTACAAGCCAGGGAGTGAATGCAATTTGGAATACCGGGATGCTAAGCTGGTAGATGATTGTGACGATCGTCCTGCAGACCGGATATGCGGGAGCAGTGAATGGGTTTGAGAGCATCCAGGCGCAAAGTATGAGTATCCAGCCCTCCTCGCCAAGAATTGTGTAGAGTTGGATGGATTCGGAGCAAAGAAGCTGCGTGCCCCAGACCCTGCCTATGTCTTCAATGCCAAAGGGATTTACGTAGCTTCCCGGCTGCTTCAAGCCAGATGCCATGATTTTGTAAATTTCACCTGACATGGTGAGTGCAAATGGGTAAATCATGAACATGCCTATGCTGATTGCAATTATGGTTGAGCCTGTGCGCCTTGTAGGCGGAATCAGCCTTAAAATAATGCCAAGCGGGAAAATCATTGTCGGGACAGTCTGGATGAAAAAGACAAGGAATGTTTTTTGCGCAACCTGGACAAGGATTGCGTTTGAAAGCGAATCAATCGCATTTGAGATTGCAATGTTGAGCGGGCTGAGGCCTGCCCTTGGCGCACCTGACCAGAATGGAACTATGAAAAAGCCTCCAAAGCTTGCGCTGTAGGAAAACCCTGATGCCCTGCTTATCAGGAAATTTGCGTGCGTCAGGGCAAGTGCATAGCTTGACATGTCCGAGATGCTTCTGTTCAAGTAAAGGGTTGCAGCAGACTGGATATCCGGGCTTCCGGTAAGTGCCGTGGCAACAGGATTTGACACCACAAAGGCCCCGCCTATGATTACAAGCAGGACAAAGGTTGACACTAGCTCCTGAAGCTCAAGCTTCACCCAGTTTTCAAGCATGCCCATCTGACAAGACCTTGTTGTGTTGATTGTATGAACGCAGATTTTTTAGAGGTCAAACGCCCTGGCAAGCATGTAGGTGATGCCATAGGCGCTGACTACAATTACTGAGACTACTGGCAGAAGCAATGAAAGCGGGGAATCTGGAAGGCTTGCAGGATTCGGATTGATGTGAATTGTTCTTGTCACCAGCGCAGAGGCGTCGCCCGGGTCGTCCCTGACGCGCACGTTGTAAGTAATGTCCGAATCAACGGCACAGCCGGCATAGTTGTTGCATTCAAATTGTATTGAGAAAGAAGCAGGATTTGGAGAAGAGGGCAGCGGAGAAGATGAGCCTGCGGCTATGACGACTCCGTTTGCGTCCTTCCACTCTTCTTCAAGCCGCACATTGTGCAAATCCGGGTCTGATGCTGTGACCGTGCCGGTTATTCTTGTCTGCTTGTATACTATATCCGGCGATAGTGAGACGGATATTATCGAGGGTGGATTGTTTGACTGCACTACCTCCCCTATTGTGATTTCTATGCTGGCAGGAGGGGAATATTCAACCCTTAAAACCTCAAAAAAGGCCTTTGATTGGGATGGAATTGCCCTGCTTGCAATAACCCAGGGCTGCGGAACTTCGTAGAAACCTTGCCGGCCGCTTTTTGCAAACAATGCATTATTGATTTTACTGATGCCAATTGTTTTTGTTGTTTTCTCGTTTTTGTTCTGTGATTTCTGGTCTGCCGGGCTGTTTGTTTTATCTTGTGGCGTGCTGACTGCCTCGCCACCCTTTTGTGACTGGTCTTTGCCATCATCCTTCTTCTTTTTTTCCTTTTTTATCTTGTCAGAGTCACCGTCATCGCCAACAACAGAGTTGAGCTCGTTGCCGCCGGTATCCTCGTATTTTGTCCATGCAAGGACCTCAACGGTGACGACATCGCCAGCCTGGCATGCAACGCCGACATCTTGGCAGTTGATGGAGCTTGAAGACTGGGGGATAGGATAAGGGGCGTTGATGTTGTCATTGCCGGTATCAAACAGGTAGGTTCCGTTTTTGTACCACTTGTACCAAAAATAGATGGTGTTTCCTGATTCGACATACGAGCTTGCAGTCACAGCTACAACAGGCGAGTCATATGAGATTGAAAGGGTAGGGGCAGAAGGAATATGCGATGGGTTCGGCCCGCCGTCTAGCGTCCATGTGCACCCAGATGAAGTGCAGGATGCCTGGCTTGTAAGCGCAGAGCAATATGTCGTGCCAGAGCACGTTGCCTGCGTTACGCAGCTGCAGCCGCCAAGATTGGTGTTTGCACATGAGGCGGCACTTGTCCGAAAATTGCAAGCTGGGCTGCAAACCCCGTAATTGTAAGCGCATCCGACAAAGTTCACTGTGCAGCCTGAAGCGCATGGTGATGGGCCCGAACAGGCCACCTGCTGGCTTGCCGGGCCGCACGTCCCATCGTTTGGGCCTGCAAGAAGAAGGCCAGTAAAAAAAATGGTTAACAGAAGAAAAAAAATCGCGAAAAAACGGTGCGTGTGCCTGAAGAAAAAATGTTGGCTGCGGTTCATAGGAATATGAATGCATCTTTGCCTTTAAATTACTTATTAAGGCGAGGATTGGAATTTGGGCGGGCAATAAGATACGCAGTGGATTGCAAAATGACAAGCAAGCAGCGGAATTATTGCAGCAGGTGAAAGACCTTGGCCTAAAGGCCGAGGCTTCTGGGCGAGTAATTTAGGGGAAGCCACGGCGCTACCCCTTGCGCTAAAGCACGAGGCTTGCGCACCGAGGTCTTTGGGTGAAAAGGGTTTGTACCGAAAGCCCTATTTCTGAAAAAGTGAAGGGATTTCAGTATGATTGGAAGGTCGCCGGTGGCTTGACAAACAGGTAGTGCTTTTCAACTCCAGTAAGCTCCTTGTAGACCCGCTGGACAATGATATTGGCAGGGTCGGTTAGAAGCGCCACCCTGTTTTGTATGTCGGCAAACGAAGAGAACTGCTTGCTTTCCCTCTGCGCCAGAAGCTCCTCCAGGTGCTTTTTGCCAACCCCCGGCAGAAGCTCAAGCTGGTGCAAGCGTATTGAAACCGAGCCGCATTTGTTGAAAAATGAGACAAAGTCAGCTTCGCGCTCTGCAATTATCTTGCGCAGGACGGGCATAAGCTCTGTGCGGGCAGTGTTTGAAAGCTGGTTGACGTCAAGGCGCAGCTTAATCCGCTCGACTTCAACCCTGTTGTCGCGGCCTATGTTCACCTTTTGTTCAATGTTCAGCGCAGCCCCTGGCTTTATTGAAACTTCAAGAAGAGTAAAGTATTTGGTTCCGATTAGCTGCGCAACCGGCTCCCTTGTGCGGTCTGCAGGCCTGCCGGTAGGCAGAAAGTCAAGCACATAGCCAAAATCCTCAAGTTCAGACATGCCAACCACATATTTGCCACTCGCGCTGTTTGCAGCTTGAGCAGCACAGATAAATCCAGTATATCAACCACAACAGTATCTTTTTTAGCCACGAAATATTTACTCCTTTGCCTTCTTCTCCTTCTTTTTTGGCTTTTCCGGCTTTTCCTGTTTTGAAGCCTTGCCCTGCTTTTGCTCCTTTTCATCATCGGCTTTCTCAGACGTTGCATCCTGTTCAGCCTGTTTTGCAGGTGTTTCTGCATCTTTTTCCTGCGCATCCTGGACGCCTGCCTCCAAGCCTTCCTTAACCTGGACTTTTAGCGTGTATTTTTGCGCAAAGGGTGCAGTAAGGGCCAAAATCTTATCGAATTCTTCAGCTCCAAGCTCAATCTTTTCCTTCATGAGTATCAAAGACAGCTGCGGGCGGTATTTTGGCATCAGGTCTATTATGCGCGAAATTGCCTCCTCGGTGAGCTTCCCGCTGACCTGCGAAAGCTCCTGTACAAGGTGCTTTGCCTGTGTTGGCCCAAGATGAGCAAATTTTGTGCAATAGTCAAGGCTGCCTTGCTGCTCAAACTGCAGCGCGCCGTCCTTTGCGCGCTCCTCCAAAATGTGTTTTGCCTCTGCAAGGCACACCGGCCTTGAGCTGTTTATGTTTTTGCCTATCATGTGAAAACCTCTTTGACCTTGTTGGATATTATGGATGTTGTTTATCGTTGTTGCCGATTTTGACTTTGGCTGCAGGATTTTCTGCCCTTTGTTTTTGAATTTGATGTCAGTTTTGGCTGGTTCTCGGATTTAATTTTGATGCAGGTTTGCGGCTGTGCGTATTTGCAATGCCACATGTATTTAATGCCCGGCCCGCCTCACACTTTTTTGAGATGGACAGGTGGGATGATGAGGTTTTTTTGCGACCTGCCATCCATGATGCTCACCACATAGGACTTGCCCTGCACGCCTGTTATGGTTCCATGCCTTCCCCTATAGCGCGGGTGCGGCATTCCTGAAAAGCGCACATGATGGTCAATGACAACCTTGTGGCCGACTTCAAACGACTTGAATAGCTGGTTGACAGTCAGCTTGTTTGGCGTCTTGCCAAGCAACCTGCTCCTTTTTGACATTTTTCCTAGGCTTCTCCTGACCATTTTGCATCTACCTCGAAAAACAATATAAGGGCTGAATTTTTTGGTTAGCAGGTGCGCAATCGCGCTTTGGCGGCAGCTGCAGCATTTACACTAATCAAGTTCCCTCGAAATCCGCTAAATATTTATATACCTATCTTTTTAAAGCCATGCAGACAAATATCCTTATTTAAAAACTTTTTTGAAAGCCTGCGGGCGGCTTTATGCCGCATCGAGCCGGCGTTAGACGGCATTGGAAGATGCTTGATGGGTGGTAAAATGGGTGGCGTAAGGATATCAAAGCCGACTTTTAAGATTGAAAACATAGTAGCAAGTGCCAACCTTGGCCTTGAAATTGACCTGTATTCCATTGCTTACAAGGTTGACGACGTTGAATATGAGCCTGAGCAGTTTCCAGGGGCGATACTGAAGCTCAAGGAGCCAAAGTCCTCGCTTTTGCTTTTCAAAAACGGGAAGATAATATGCACAGGCTGCACTTCCGAAAAGCAGGTTTCAGAGGCAATCAAGCGCACCCTCAAGCTGCTTGCAAACTATTCCGTGAAAACTGGGCCGCAAAACAAGAACCCGAAATTTGACATTGTCAACATAGTGGCCTCAGCAGAGCTTGGTGTTGAACTTGATTTGTATTCCATCGCCTACAAGGTGAAAAATGTCGAGTACGAGCCCGAGCAGTTTCCAGGGGCGATACTTAAGTTCCTTGACCCAAAGTCCTCGCTTTTGCTTTTCAAAAACGGCAAGGTCATCTGCACTGGCGCAAGGTCCGAGGCAGGCGTCCAGGATGCGCTTATGAGGGCAGTAAAGGTAATGACCCCTTTTGCCTCAAGGCCAGGCACTTCAAAGAAATAGCCAGCACTTGTTTCATACAAGCGCCTCAAGCCCTTTTTTCCTCAAAAACTCTGAAGCCTGCCCAAGTTGCAATGGCGTGAGCTTGAAAACGCGCTGGGACGCATGGGGAAGTCCGTCAAGGCTGCTTTTCATCTCGGCCTTTTGCGCAAAGAAGTTCCTGTTTGCCGCAAGTATTGCCGCGCGCAAGGTTTTTTTCCTGTGCGAAAAAATCGCCCTTATGAAGATGTCTGCTGGGCCTGATTGTTGCGCATCGGCTTCAGGTTTCTTTTTCTCAAGCGAGATTATTACAGAATCGACTTTTGGCTGCGGGTGGAAGGCAACCGCAGGAACCTCAATGAAGGCCTTTGGCACAAAATATTTTGAGGTTTCAACCGACAGCCGCGAGTAATCCCTGTCGCCAGGTTTTGCAATCATCCGTGCCACAAACTCGCGCTGGAGGCAAAACACTGCCAGGTCAAAGTCCATCTTTGCAACCTTGAAAAGTATCTTGGATGAAATGTAGTACGGCAGGTTGCCGACAATCCTGCCAAACCCATCCTGCCCGAAGTCCAAAAAATCCTGCTTGACAATTTTCACCCTGTCAACCCCGGCAAACCTGACTTTGAGCTTGTCGACCATAATCGGGTCCTTCTCAACACAGATTATCTGGCGCGGATTTGACTCTAGGAGTTTTTGCGTGAGATTTCCGCTTCCAGGGCCTATTTCCAGGACCTTTTCCCCCTCCACATTGCAAAGTTGCGCCTCAAGCCCAAGTATTTTCTGGTCAACAAGAAGATGCTGGCCAAGGTGTTTTTTCAGCATTGCCAATCGCCGGTTTGAATAGGGCTAGGATGCTTTTTTTAGCTTGCGCTTGGCATGCGCGGGCACAGGCTGCAGGCCGGTGTCGGAAGATTTGGGCTGGATGACGTGGGTTTTGTCTTGTTTTCCAAAGGCAGTCGGCTTTTTTGAGGCGGAATTGATTGTTGAAGTGAATTTTTGGATTAGCATGTCAGGCTTATTCGGCTGGATTGATTGCTTTGTTGAAGACGCATTGAATTTTGTTGTGGTTGTTGGCACGCGGTTGCTTTTTGGCTGTTCTGGTTGGTTTGCATTGTTTGAGCGGTGTTGTTGGCTGCCAAAATGCCTCTCGTGGAAAGAGTGCACCAAAAGCCACGCAAAAACAAGCGCCATAAGGCCAAGGATTGCGAAGGCGGCATAAACATATTCTGGCCCTAGCAGGAGAAACTGGGGCACTGTGCTGTCTTGCTGCTGATGATTTTGCTTGCCGTATTGAGATGGCAAATAGGTGTTTGCATTTAGAACCGGTGAGTCGGTGACATTGGCTGCATACGATTTGCCATCGTGAATGATAATCCATTGCCCAAGCTGTGTTGCGTTTAGGCTTGCCTGGCCTGAAACAAGCTGTGTGGTAAAGTTTTTTCCAGACGGAGGCAGGATTGTTATCGTGCCGCTGGAGAAATTTCCGCCTGCCTTATCTTGATAGGCAAGAACATAGATTTGACCCCCGTATCTTGCATTGCTAACTAGCACTTGCGAGGGAAAAATTAGAGGGAGGCTTGAAAGCAAGATGAAGAGAAACGTGGGAAGGAGGGCCATTGCTTGCAGGAAATTATTTTGAGAAGCTGGAATGCCGCGTTTAGCATATGCGGCGGTTGCTTGCTTGACGATTTTTTGGGTTTTATTGAATTTTTTCATGGTGCGAAGTGAGACTCGATGAGGCGTTTTTCGGGCCCGACGGGATTTGAACCCGCAGCCTTCTGGTGTCATCCGCCTTTTGATGCGGCAGGAAACACCGACACCCAAAATTTTGGGAGGGCATTCGAAGCCAGACGCGCTATCCAAGTTGCGCCACGGGCCCAAGTTATTATCACGCCCAATAATTAATAATAGAAGTTAGTGTGCCGCGGGAAGGCGAATCAGGTTCCAAGGTTGCAGCACCCATAAGCTGAACCACAATGTGCGGCAAGCCGCATGGATTTATGCGAGAACCGACCTGGCTTGGAAACAACAACCGACTTTCCTATTGTCAAAGCTGCTTGTAGTCAGTAAGAATCCTGGCGCCATCGTGCTCAACAAGAATCGTGTATTCAAATTGCGAAACCAGGCCTTTTTGCGCCTCGCGCAAGGCCGGATAGCCCTGGATTACTCCAAAATTCATAAGTTCGCGCAAGGCCGCGTTGAGCTGCAGCTTGGATTTGAAATCCTTGGCAAGCCAGCGCTCGGCAAACGGAAGCGTGAAGAAGTTTTGAATGATGTATGCCAGCAAGCGCTTTGACTCGCGCATGCGCACGTTTCTCGGCTCGACAAGCGAAAAAATTTCAACCTGGTTGGTGTCATTTACGCTGCCCTGCCCGTTTGTGGCAAACGGCTCGACTGCGAATATGTCCCCTTCCTGAAATTCATAGTTCAAGTCAGTTGCAACATTGGGAATTGAAACACCGGCGTGAAGCAGGTATCTTGAGAGCATGTGGCCCGTCAGGTTTTCGATTGGCTTGTAGCCAAACTTTTTTATTTCCGCCTCGATGATGCGGCCTATTTGCCCGTTTGTCACGCCTGGCTTGATTGAAGACACGGCAGCATCAAGGGCGGTTTTTGCCGCCTCAAGCAGCTTTCCCTGGTTGCCTGAAAGGTCAATTGTGTAGGCCGTGTCTGACAGGCTTCCCTCAACACTCACCCCAAAGTCGACCTTTGCGACATCAGTTGGGCCAAAAATTATGTCGCATCCAAGCTCAGGCGCATAGTGGGCTGCATAGTCATTGAGGCAGACAGTTGCCGGAAACGCGGGTTTTGCCCCAGCATCGTAAATCATCTTTTCAATTGTCTCGACAACGTCTATCAGGGATTCGCCTTCCATGACAAGGCTTTTTGAGCTTGATGCGATTTCCGAGGTTATCTTGCCCGCCTTCACAAAGTTTTCAAGGACTTTTTCCTGCTCTTCTTCATCTTCGGCGAAATGTTCATGGCCATGATCGCTGATGCCCTTTTCGCCTGCAACCTGACCTGGCTCCATTTGAGAGCTTAACTCGTCTTCTTTTTCATCTTGCATTTCAGTACACCTTTAATATTTCCAGAATATTGTCAAACGAACCTACAGTATGGATTGCATTGGATTTTTTTGACCTGTGCTTGCCCTGCATAATCCTTATTGTAGTAATGCCAAGTTTTGAAGCCGGTTCGATGTCGGCTTCAGGCTTGTCGCCGACCATTACAACCTGGCCCGGCCCGGCCTTGAGCCCTGAGAGAACCCGCCTGAAAAACCGCCTTGATTTTTCGCCCCCCAAGTCGCCTGAAAAAAAGGCCCCGTGGAAAAAATTATGGATGCCAAGCCTAATAAGCTTGTCCCACTGCTTGATTGCATCGCCGTTGGATGCCGCATAAATTTGATAGCCTGATTCGCGAAGCGCAAGCAGCGTCATTGGAACCTGCGGGTAGGGAAGTATGCTTGATTTCGTGTTATGGTACGCGGCAATGCCCGCCGCTATGACCTTGCTTTTGTTGCTGCATTTGAAAGTAGCGCACAAGTCGTCAAAATGCCTGCCATAGTTTGAGCCCCTAATCCGCACTATTTTTGTGAGAGCCGCATATGCCTGGCTTGCGCCTGCCTCAAGGCCAGATTCAATCATGGCCCTGACAGCATTTTTTCTTGCAAGGGTTGAAAATTCGGTGCTTGGAAAAAGCGTGTCGTCAATGTCCACAAGCACGAACCGGATGCGTGAAACTGCAGTGGTGCGCTTTGCCAAAGCTGGCTTGTGACCGGCCTTAGGCTGATTTGTTATGTTTTTTGCGCTGCTTTGCTTGCCATTCGTTTTTGTGCGGCTTTGCTTGCCATTCATGCAAGCATTACGCGACAAATATTTATAAGAGAAATATTTGGCAAAACGCGCAAAGCGCTCCGGAAACTGCGCCCAAAGGCGGGCTTGAACGAGATGTGGAGGGCTGGCAAGGAATATTAACTGCGGCGGCCAGAAAATGACTGGTTGTTTTGTTGAGAGCCGCGCATGCGATAATCTCCGTTTTTGCCTTGGCTGCACTGGCACCCCAGATACTGTTGTTTTTGCTGACTCCCCAAGGTAGTGGATTCATTGGCTACTACACAAATCCCGTCGATACATTGTCTTATTTGATGTGGATTGGCCAGTATGAGAGAGGAAGCATTCTTGCACAGAACCTTTACACGGAGGAGCAACCCCGGGTAGGTTACTTCAATCCATTATTTTTTGCCCAGAGCATTGCAACAAGGGTTGGAATGCCGTATTGGCTTGTTGAGGCAATATCAAAAATAGCCTTCTTTGCAATTTATGTATTGGCCCTTGAAAGAATTTTGACACGCTATTTTGACAAGGGGCTGGCACAAAAAACTCTAATATTAGTATGTGCTTACACGGGGATAGCGGAAAATTATTTTGCCGCCAATGTTATGAATATTGCATTTGCTTCTTCGCTTTCCGGATTTCATCTTGCCCTACAAGCCACCATATTTCTGTTTTGCCTTGGAAAGCTTGAGTGGAAGGGTTTTTGGGCCATCTGCGGCTTAAGTCTGCTGCTTTACCTGTCTCACCCGTATTCAATTTTTTATATGGCCCCGGCACTTTTGGCCTTTATTGCCTTGCGAACCGGAGGGGAGCGGCGGTTGGTTTTTGCAGCCACATACGCACTGGTGCTTTTGGCGGTTGGCACAATGCTGTATTTTCAAACCGGCGGCTCAGAGATAGTGCGTGTTTGGGCCAACATGAGATTTGAAGCTGCAGGCCTTGCGGCTTTTATAACAACGTTTGCTCCCTTGCTTGTGACAAGTGCGTATGCATTGCTGCAAAGCGCCGGGAAAATAAATCAGGCCGACAGGAAAACCTTCTTGCCAGTCTTATGGATTCTGGCGGTTATTGCAGCCTCACTTGCATCAGGCTACGTGGATTGGTTGCCGCTTCAAATTCCAAAACTGGCTACAGGAATTGTTTTGCCGCTCGTCCTTGTTTCGTTTGGAAATTGGAGGATAAAACAATTATTTGAGAAAGGGGAAGCAGTACTTGTTTGCCTTTTTGCGTGCCTCCTTGTCTTTGCGCTTGTGGCACAGGTTTTGTATGTCCCAAACATTGCATATCAAAAAGCTGGTCTTTTTGGCGCGTTTGAAAACGCGAAATCTGACAATATTGTCAGGGGAATTGTCTCAAGCCCAGGACACTCTGTTCTAGCCCCGTATTACACCGGTAAATTCTCAAGCCCAGGACACTGGGGCTTTGTGCCAGATTTCAAGCAAAGGATTGAAAAGGCACAGGAGATTTTGTCAATAAAAAGCCGCAAGGAGCTGGACGGGTACTGCACTGCAAACCCTTCTGTTGCCATCCTGGCAGACGAGGACAGCGGCATTTACAAAAAATTCAGCGGGCAAAACGGCACGCCTGGATTTCACGATTTTGGCGGATTTTTGCTTGTAAAGTGCCACGAGATTGCAAACTAGAGCAAGAGTGCACTTGCGTGCTTGAGGACTGGCCTGATTTTAGGATGCGTCTGATGTGGTGAAAGACCGCAGGCTTTAGCCCACGGCTTCCCGATATCAACTGGATTTAGGCGCAAGCCGCCAGGATTGGGTGCGCTCCTCCACCCGCTTAAACAGGAGGCTTCCGCGCACCCGCGATCTTTCAGTGATTATTCTAAAGAGGTTGGCATCAGCGTTTTATGCTCCAACCGGGACGGCAAACTGCAACAGGCAGTTTGGCGGACTTTGCGCAGCAGCGCAAAAAGGTTGGACTTGCTCCAACCGGGACGGCAAACTGCAACAGGCAGTTTGGCGGACTTTGCGCAGCAGCGCAAAAAGGTTGGACTTGCTCCAACCGGGACCGCTAAGTTCATCAGAACTTTGCGGGACGTGTTCCGAAGGAACACAAGGTTGGACTTGCTCCAACCGGGACCGCTAAGTTCATCAGAACTTTGCGGGACGTGTTCCGAAGGAACACAAGGTTGGACTTGCTCCAACCGGGATTTGAACCCGGGTTACCGGCTTTCCTTAAAGACAGGTATGAAAATCATGCGAACGCCTTGCAAGCCTGATGCGCAGCTGGTTTTTTGCGTGCGACCAAGTGCTTGTGATTCGCGTTTTCTTTTCCGCATGCCTACGCTTTTCTTTTTGGAAAAAGAAAAGGGCGGTTATGAAAGGCCGGCGTCCTTGACCGAGCTAGACTATTGGAGCGCCTAGGATTGGATTTTATGCAAGCAGCTCTTTTATTATTATGCCATGGACTTGGGGGGGTGGTTTTGAGGCGTCAACAACAAGCCACTTGCAAGCATGGAACGAAAGCAGGCTAAGCCTCTTGTATCTCTCGCAAACTTCTGTTTGGAACTTCAAATCAGCCTCAAATACATCAGGGGTTTTTTGCGCCGCCTTTCTGGCTGCGGCAAGGGCCGGCTCGATTTTAAGGAACACGACAATATCAGGCTTTGCAAGAACAAGGGCCAAAGCCTTCTGGCAGGCTGTCTCAAAGCCCATGTCACCACCCTGGTATGCAATGGTGGAATAGATATACCTGTCAACAAGCACAAAATCAGATGATTTGCTTGCCGCCAAAAGCTGGCTTGTGTGTGTTTCTATATCTTTTGAGAAATCTTTGAATAGCTCCGACTGCGCCACGTTCTTTTTCCCCATAAGGTGCTCATGGGCCTTTCTTGCCAAAGCAGTCGGGAACTTGAAAACCTGATGCGACTTTCCCTTTTCTGAAAGCCGGCTGCAAAGCAGGTCAATCTGCGTCTGCTTGCCGCACCCGTCAATGCCTTCAAAGACCACAATCATAAAACAGTTGTGTAAATGCAGATATAAAAAACAGCCGAGGCGATGCAAAACAAACTTGCAGATTGGATTGGCGGCTTGCTGATTTTGGATTGATGCGACTCAAAGCCAAAGGTGTTGTTTTGAAAAGCCCCTTGCTGCGATTTCAGTTGGTGGTTTGCTGCACCTTGTGAGTTAAAAACCTTTCCTCAGTAATAAAAATGGTGGGACTGTGAATGGCCTAATCTCAATTCGCGATCTTGATAAGAGCGGTATTGAGGACTATTTTTCGCTTACGGAAAAAATGGAAAAATACCTTGAATCCGGCAAGCGCACGCTTGAAGGCACAGTGGTCGCAACCATGTTTTTTGAAAGTTCCACAAGGACCAACATGTCCTTCCAGACTGCTGCAAAGAGGCTTGGGGCTGATGTCATAACCTTCGGCGCCGAGTCCAGCAGCTCGAAAAAAGGCGAGACGCTTGTTGACACGATTAAAATTATAGACGGATACGCAGATTTGCTTGTCATGCGCCATCCGCTTGAGGGCGCGGCAAGGCTGGCTGACATGGTGGCAGCCCACCCTGTCATCAACGCAGGCGACGGGGGGAACCAGCACCCGACCCAGACGCTCATTGACCTTTATACAATCCTAAAGTGCAAGGGAAAGATAGGCGGACTGAAAGTGCATCTGGTTGGAGACCTGAAGTATGCAAGAACCATGCGCTCCCTTGTATATGGCCTGTCAATGTTCAACGCGCGAATGGTACTGGCATCGCCAAAGGGGCTTGAGATGGACAAAAGCATCATTCGCGAGGCGCGGGAGAAATTTGACGCCGACATTGTGGAGCAAAACAGCGTCGATCTGTCGGACTGCGACGTGCTATACGTGTGCAGGATACAAAAGGAGAGGTTTGCCGACCAATACGAGGCTGAAAAAATCCAAAAGGAGTTCAGGATAAATGAGGGCTACCTTGAAAACGCAAAGGATGGCATGATAATTCTCCATCCGCTTCCAAAAGTTGATGAGATACCGGAAGTTGTTGACGAAAGCCCCATGGCAAGGTACTTCCAGCAGGCAAAATACGGGGTGCCTGTGAGGATGGCAGTGATAACAAAGCTTCTGGAAAAAAAATGAGCAGGGGGAACGGGAAACCCGCGCAACTGATAACAGGCTGGATTGGTGCATTGCATGCCGCTAAGCGTTGAAAAAATAGAAAACGGGACTGTGATAGACCACATTACTGCTGGCTGCGGCCCCAGGGTGCTTGAAATCCTTGGCATAAAGGACGGATTTGCAGGCAAGGTGGCCCTTATCATGAATGTGCCTAGCAAGAAGCTTGGGAAAAAGGATATTGTAAAGATTGAAGGCAAGCCCATTGACGAAAAAACAGCCGACAGGATTGCCCTTCTGTGCCCGCAGGCCACGCTAAACATAGTGAAGAACTCCGAGCTTTCGGAAAAGCGGACTGTGAGACTGCCAAGGGCCATGCAAGGTGTCCTCAAATGCCCCAACCCAAGGTGCGTCACCAATTTTGAGAAGATAGCAACAATTTTCAGCACGGAAAAAGACGGAATAAGGTGCGGGTTTTGCGAGCGCGTGTTTGGCGCGCAGGAGCTTGCTTGAGTGCGCCAGGCTGATAGGCTGCCGTTGAATTAAGCACTGGGCAAAATTAAAGAGTGTGAACTGAACCTTGATTTGAGGGCGGGATTATGTTCCAGATTGCGGAGTTTGCAAAAATATTCATAGCATTAGTGTTAATAATGGACCCCTTCACGTCCCTTCCCGTGTTCATTGCACTGACAAGGAAAATGAACGGAAAGCAGCGGCTTGGTGCGGCCACCACGGCCGCGCTTGTAGCTGGGGCTGCACTTGTCGCATTTGTGCTTGCAGGCCAGCTTGTGCTTGGAATAACAATTGGCGACTTTAGGGTAGCTAGCGGTGTGCTGCTGTTCCTTTTGGCTGTGCAATATGCCCTGGGCATTGATTTTGGGGAAAAGAACAGGAAGGACTTGAACCTTGCGGTTGTAATCATTGCAGTTCCGCTTATCACAGGGCCGGGGGCAATGACAACAGCGATTATATTTGCTTCTGAAAGCGGCGTGCCGGTGGTTGTTGCGGCCATAGTGGCTGCAAGTGCCGTCTGCTTTGGCGTGCTTGGGCTTTCAGGCGCAATCAGCAGGCTTCTTGGCATGAGAGGAATTGAAATAGTGTCTAGGATAACAGGTGTGCTTTGGGCGGCCCTTGGAGTAAGCTTCATTCGGGCCGGCCTGGGGTACTGACGGTTGAAGGACTTGCTGCACACAGGCGGCTTGAGTTAAGGCAGATGGGAAAAATGGCTGACGAAAACCAAATAAGGCTCGTATTCCCCTCGTTTTCGCCCGAGATTGAGGCAAATGTCCACTCAAAGTATTTTCCCG
>VGKX01000009.1 GCA_016866895.1 Candidatus Parvarchaeota archaeon | reverse complement strand
CTCGCTTCTGGCGGGCGCTCCGGTTTTTATCTGTCCGGATTCAATGCCAACAGAAATTTCCGCAATACTCGTATCCTCAGTTTCCCCCGACCTGTGGCTCACGATAACTCCCCACCCGCTCCTGTAGCACTTTTTGGCCGCCTCAATTGATTCTGACAGCGTCCCGACCTGATTGACCTTTAGCAATAGCGCGTTTGCGCAATCCAGTCCCATTGCCTTATCAATTCGGCTCACCTGCGTCACAAGAAGGTCGTCCCCGACTATCTGGACTTTTTTTCCTATGGCTTTTTTTAGACGCGAAAAAGAAGCAAAATCCTCCTCCTCAAAAGGGTCTTCTATGGAAACTATGCGGTGCTTATTTGCAAGCGACTCATAGAATTCCGCAAGCCTGTCTGGCGGCAAGGCATGCCCGTCAATGAGGTATTTTTTGCTGGCCGCGTCATAAAATGAGTTGGATGCTGCATCAAGGGCAATTCCAACTTCTTTTTCATATCCAAGCTCCTGAATTGCCGCCTCCATTGTTTCTATCGCCTCCTCGGTGTTTTTCAAAGGCGGCGCATAACCTCCTTCATCCCCAATGTTTTTTGCCGAGGGGCCAAATTTTTGCTTTAGCGATTTTCCAAGCTGGTGGTAGATTTCGCAGCCAATCTTAAGGCTTTCAGAAAAAGATTTTGCCCCGTAAGGCATTATCATGAATTCCTGTATGGACAGGCCGCTTCCCGAGTGCACGCCCCCGTTTATCACATTCATCATGGGCACCGGCAAAATACTTCCACCCAAATATTCAAACAGGGACTGGCCTTCAGCTCCTGCAAGAAGCTTTGCGCAGGCAAGGGAAACTGCAGTGGTTGCATTTGCCCCAAGCCTGGACTTGTTTGGCGTCCCGTCAAGTGATATCATTTCCGCGTCAATCTGCTCAAAGGAGGAAAAGTCCCTGTTTGTTAGCCGCTTGGAAACAAGCTTGTTGACATTTTCGCAGGCCTTTATCACTCCCTTGCCGCCAAACCTTGCCCCCCCGTCCCTAAGCTCCAATGCCTCATGCTTGCCTGTTGACGCGCCGCTTGGGGCGCATGCCCTGGCAAACATGTCCTGCGTGTGGGCTTCCGCCTCAACAGTCGGGTTTCCCCTAGAATCAATTATTTCGCGTGCAATAATTTTAGTTATCCTGACCATCAATCCACCCGCCAAAAAACGACACCCCGTTTTTGCGCTAAACCACTTTGGTTGCAAGTCATATATAAATATCCTAGTAGAAAATTGCTACATGGTCGATAAATCCGCCATAACCGTTTACTCCAATGGAAAAAAACACCTGCTCAAGGCAGGCTCAACAGTCCTTGATTTTCTTGCATTGGGAAAGCACAGCAGGCAAACCTCTGTTGTAAAGGTGAACGGGAAGGTATGCCCAGAGTCGGCGGTTCTTGAGACCGGTGACAGGATTGAGGTCATCAAAGTCGTTTTTGGCGGCTAGACAATTATGCAAAACAAGTCACCCTGCGCCAAGTGCGCCCAACATGCCGCTGTGGCGCTTTGCACAAGCGGCACGCATTTGTGCAAAAAACACTTTCTTGAGTCAGTTGAAAAAAGATTCAAAGGCACTGTCCGGGAGCACAAAATGCTCAAAAGGGGCGACCATGTTGCAATAGGCTTGTCTGGCGGAAAGGACAGTGTTGTAATGATGCACCTGCTTTTTATGCTCTCAAAAAGCCTCCCTTTGAAACTCACTGCAATCACCGTTGATGAAGGCATTGCAGGCTACCGCTCCCACACCCTTAAAGTTGCGGCAAGCCAGGCAAAAAAGCTGAAAATCCCGCTTATTGTCACCTCTTTCAAAAAGGAATTTGGATTTACCCAGGATAGCGCGGTTGGGGTGCTGCCAAAAAGCCTTCCCTGCAGCCACTGCGGCGTTTTCAGAAGGTCAATACTCAACAGAGCCTCAAAAAAGGCAAAAGCCGCCCTGCTTGCAATCGGCCATAATCTTGACGACATGGCGCAGACATACCTAATGAATATAATGAGAAACGATTTGGGCAAAATATTGCGCTTTGGCAATGCGTCAAATGAAGAACAGGCTGATTTTGTGCCCCGCATCAAGCCTTTAATGGAACTGCCGGAAAGGGAAATCGCCCTTTATGCAATGCTCAAGGGCCTCCCAATCCATTTTCAGGAGTGCCCTTATGCTAACAAGGCATTCAGACAACACGTGAGAAACATGCTAAACGACTTTGAAGACAAGTACCCTGGAACAAAAGTCCGCATATTCAAGGCAATGCATGGGATTGCGGCAGCTCTTAATTCCAAAAACGGCAAAATTAGTATAGCTGAAGGGACGTTAAAAAACTGCAAAAAATGCGGCGAGCCGACCTCTTCAAGGCAAGAGCTGTGTTCGGCATGCAAGATGGCCTCGGCGATAAAACAATGCATGTAAAAAATCCAGCTTAGTGCATGTCTTAATTGCCAGGCTCGATTTTTGACTTTAGGATTTCCAACAATTGAATCTTCGAATTAGCGGTAAAAATGCCCAGTATCCCGTATATTTTGTTTAATTTTATAGTTAAACATGTTTTTAAATTATGGTATTTTCAGGCGCCAATCTAACAAGGCCTTAAAAAACCCAGCATCACAAATTAGTGTCTAAACATCAGCTTAAAAAAATATTTTCACTGCATATGCCAATTGATTTTGATGGAAGAGCGCTACAATAGGTCAGTTGAAATAAAGTGGCAGGAATACTGGAAGGAAAAAGACACTTACAAGTTTGATGAAGTTGATTCCTCAAGGCCAATCTATTCCATTGACACCCCCCCTCCATTCACTTCCGGGGACTTGCACATGGGCCATGTGCTCTCCTACTCGTATTTTGATTTCATAGCCCGCTACAAACGGATGAAGGGATTCAATGTCTATTACCCGCAAGGCTGGGACTGCCAGGGCTTTCCAACTGAAGTCAAGGTGGAACAAAAATACGGGAGAAAGCCTCCGGAGGAATTCCGAAGCCTTTGCATAGAATGGACCAATTCGTGCATTGAGAAGATGAAAGCTCAAATGAACTCCATGGGCTTTTCGCCAGACTGGAGATATGAATACAAGACAATGTCGCCGGAATACCACAAGGCAGTCCAGCATTCGCTAATCAAGATGTATGAAAAAGGGCTTGTTTTCAGGGCAAAGCACCCGGTTTTCTGGTGCCCTAACTGCCGCTCGGCCCTTGCAAAATCAGATACTGAAGAGCTTGAGCGGGACAGCCAGCTTAATTTCCTAAAATTCACGGGCCCAAATGGCCAGGCCATACCGATTGCAACTTCAAGGGCCGAGCTTCTGCATGCATGCGTTGCAGTTTTGTTTAATCCAACAGACAAAAGATATGCGAATTATGCAAATGAGACAATCACAACACCGCTTGGCAATAAAGTCAAAATGATGCCGGACAAGGACGTGGACATGAATTTTGGCTCAGGCGCCCTGATGGTGTGCACTTTCGGGGACAAGATGGACGTTGTGTGGATGTACAGGTACGGCCTCCCAATAATCGAGGCATTTGACGCCTCAGGCCGCATTATAAACGGGCCTGATTATCTCAATGGGCTCAAAGCCCCTGAGGCAAAAAAGAAAATCATCGAAAGGCTTGGGGAAGAAGGCAAAGTCATCAAAATAGAGCCCCTTCATCAGGCAGTAAAAGTCCATGACAGGTGCAAAAAGCCAGTCGAGCTAATGCTTTCCACCCAGTGGTTTGGAAAAATAAAGGGCAAGGACAAGGAAATAATCGAGGCGGCCAAAACAATGCGCTGGGTTCCAGACTTTGCAATCTCCCATCTTGTGGACTGGGCAAGCAATGTGGAATGGGACTGGGTGATTTCCCGCCAAAGGGTATTTGGAACCCCCCTTCCATTCTGGTACTGCGCTAAATGCAACAAGGATTATACTGCAAGCCTGGATGAGCTTCCGGTAAATCCCCCGCTTGCTAATGCCAAGGCTTGCGAGTGCGGGGAGACGCTTGTTGCCGAATCTTCCACATGCGACTGCTGGATAGACTCAAGCATTACGCCCCTTGTGATATCCGGCTGGCCAGGCAACCAATCAATGTTTAAAAAATTCTATCCAATCAGCCTCAGGCCGCAAGGAGTCGAAATCATCAGGACTTGGGCCTACTACACAATCTACAGGTGCATGCAGCTTGCCGGCAGGCCTCCTTTCAAGGAACTTTTGTTAAACGGCAACGTGCTTGCCCCGGACGGGAAAAAAATGAGCAAGAGCCTTGGAAACATAATCGCCCCGGACAAGCTTATTGACGACTACTATGCCGATTCGGTCAGGCAGTGGGCAGCCCTTTCGGGGGCAATGGCAAAGGACAGGCCGTTTTCCTACCAGGACCTCACATATTCGAAAAGTTTTCTCAACAAGCTTTGGAACGCGGCAAAATTTGCCAGCCAGTCAATTTCAGGCTTTGAGCCTGACGGCAGCGAATTGGCATCCCTCGAGACAGTTGACAGGTGGATTCTCTCAAGGCTGCAGGGGCTGATTTATTCGGTAAGCGAGGATTTTGAAAATTTCGAATACCACCACGCAATAAAGTCAATGCAGGAATTTTTCTGGCACGAAGTTTGCGATTTTTATCTTGAATATGTCAAGTACAGAATTTACCAGCAAGGCACAAGCAGCGCCAGCAAGAGAGCGGCACAGTTCACACTGCACACCGTGCTTCTCAACACAATCAAGCTTCTTGCCCCAATAGCGCCACATGTGACTGAGGAGATATTCACAATTTTTTCAGGCCAGGAGGGGGCAAAGGCTTCAGGAGGTTCTATCCACACGTCATCCTGGCCTGCAAAGGATGACAGGCTTGTTTTTCCTGATGCGGAAAAAACCTCTTTGCTTTTAAACCAGATTGTCTCGCAGGTTCGACAGTTCAAGGCTTCAAACAAGCTTGCGCTCAACACGCCAATCGAGTCGCTGCAAATAACAAGCCCCGAGGACTTGGCATCCTGCCTGGAGGTAATCAAGGCGACAACAGGGGCCAAGAGCGTTTCTTTTGCCGCAGGCGAGCTGAAGCTCAAAATAGTTAGCTAATCTATAATTGAAGTGGTTTTATCATGGAGACGGAAGGAAAAATTCAGGGAGGCAAAAAGGCAGCTCCCTCATCCTCTAAAAACCAGCCTGGGAAAGGCAGCAGCATAAGCCGAAAGCTCGACTTTGCAAAATCAATAAGCGTCGCAACCCCCTGTGCGCTTGTAATTGCAGTCGGGCTGCTTGCATTCTCAAGCCTTGAAACAAATATAATCGCCATCTATTCGTTCATGTGCTGGCTGCTTTTTGTTGCCATTTCTTATAGTTATTTTTATTTCCATGCCCAATGAAAGCAAATTGTAAGAAAACTGCCCAAGCCAACTGATTAAACCGTAATGAATAAACTCACCAGAGTAATGAAATTGCGAACTTCGATTGATTAGGTGTAGAATTTATGGCAAAAATTGCAGAAAGGCTTATATTTGCAACCTCAAACGCGCATAAATTCAGGGAGGCGCATAACTTTTTAAAGCAGCATGGGATAATAATAAAACAAGCGCCTGGCAAGGCAAACGAGATACGGTCGGAGGATGTTGCAGAGGTAGCAAGAGAATCTGCAATGCAACAATCAGGCAAATACAAAGCCGCTTTCTTTGTTGAAGATTCTGGGTTGTACATCCACAGCCTTAATGGATTTCCTTGCGCTTACTCCAAGTTTGCATTGGGGAAGTTGGGGTGCTCGGGCATTCTGAAGCTTTTGTCAGGTTGCAATAACCGGAAGGCTGAATTCAGGTGCTCAATCGCACATTGCACTGGAAAGTCAATAAGGGTTTTTTCAGGCAGGTGCAAGGGCAAAATATCGCGTACGGAATTGGGAAAATCGGGTTTTGGATTTGACCCGATTTTTATTCCAAGCGGGTCAAAAATGACATTTGCACAGGACAAAATTGAAAAAGCAAAGGTTTCGCACAGGTCAAAGGCGCTGTCTAAGCTTGCAGAATTCATAAATAAAAAATGAGATAGGAAGGTGGATAAATGGCACGTTTGCATTCAAAAAAGCACGGCAAGTCAGGCTCAAAAAAGCCTGCCAACAAGACTTCCCCTGAATGGGTCGGCTACTCGGCCCACGAGGTGGAGGACCTTGTGATGAAGCTGAGGAAGGAGGGCATGGAGATTGCCCAGATTGGGCAGAAACTCCGAGATGTCTACGGTGTCCCTTCTGTGCGCAATGTTGCAGGCAAGAGCATCACAAAAATCGTGAAGGCATCCGGGCAGAAACTTGAATACCCGGAGGATCTCCTGTCGCTTATCAGGCGCGCCGTCAATGTCAGGAAGCATCTTGGCGCAAACAAGCAGGACAACCACAACAAAGTCAAGCTAAGGCATATTGAATCCAAAATCAACAGGCTTGTCAAGTACTACGGCAACAGCGGCAAGCTGCCGGATGGATGGATATACGAGCCTGAAAAGGCCGCATTGCTTGTAAAGTAAACGACTATTATCCCACAGGTGATTTTTGATGGCGGAAGTGCAGCAACAGGCAAAAAAATCAAAGGGCAAGGTAATCGACACCTGGAAAACAAAGTCCTGGTACACGGTAATTGCGCCTGAAATATTCAACAGCAAGGAGATAGGCCAGCTGGTAAGCTCCGATGAAGCCAATCTGCTTGGGCGCAAGGTGAAGGCAAACCTTAGCGACCTTACAGGTGCGCTAAGCATGTCGGGGGCTTACACTGCAATCTACTTCAAGGTCAACGATGTGAAGGGCAAGAGCGCGCACACGGAATATGTCGGCCACGAGCTTGCTCCTGCCTACATTCGCACGCTTGCCAGAAGGCGCAGGTCTGTAATCAATAATGTTGCCGACGTGGCAACCAAGGACGGGCGGAAAATCAGGGTAAAATCAACAGTAGTCACTGCCGTCCGGGTTTCGGACAGGGCCAAATCCTCGTTGAGGGCAATGATACAGGAAGAAGTCAAGTCCTATGCTGCAAACGCTGATTTCAACCAGTTTGTCCAGGATATACTGTTTGGGAAACTTTCCCAAAAGATATATTCAAGGATAAAAAAAGTTTCGCCAATAAAGAAAATCGAGATACACAAAACCCAAACCATCCAAGCCAAGAAAAAGGACTGAGAGGCAGGTAGGGCAGACAGGCAGGTGGGCGCTATGATGGGCTTTGACCCCAAGTCCGTTAAAAAAATGATGCAGCAGATGGGCATTGAAAACAAGGAAATAGCTGCAAAAAAAGTCCTCATTGAATGCGAGGGGGAGAACATCATAATAACCAACCCCCAGGTTACACAAATCGTAATGCAGGGACAAACCTCCTACCAGATAGCAGGAACTGTCTTAAGGGAGGCAAGCATATCGCAGCAGGACCTGCAGCTTGTTATGGAACAGACTGGCGCAAGCGAAAAACAGGCCAGGGAAGCGCTTTTAGAATCAGGCGGCGACATGGCACAGGCCATACTCAAGCTAAAAAAAGATTAGGAATGGGAAAACAGGCCCGTATTTTTCAGTGAAGTATTTAAAGGGGAAGCAAAATATTACTAGCCACTTTGTTTAGTTCTAGTTTAAGCAATATGCAGATTGGAAGGTGATACGGTGGGAGGAATAACCGAGATTTCAACAGGCGTAGTTCTGGGAATATTGCAGCTTGTCATCGGGCTTGTAATTTCAATGGCATCCATATATCTGGGCCTGAAGACCTTTGACAAGATAACCAAAAGGACAGATGAAATGAAAGAACTCAAAAAGGGAAATGTGGCGGTGGGCATACTTCTTGGCGCAGTAATTCTCTCCATCGCGAACGTTGTCCAGTCGGGCATTTGGTCCCTGACTGGCTCAATAACCCCGGGCATGACAACAGTCGCGCTGTTGCTTGCTTTTGGAATAGGAATCGTCAACCTAGTAATTGGCGTCGTTGTTGCGATAATAGCCATTTACCTTGCCATCATAATCCTTGACAAGATAACAAAGGAGATAGACGAATGGAAGGAAATCAACAATGGCAACGTGGCTGTGGCGATACTGATGGCATCGGTGCTGTTTTCCGTATCCTTTGTTGTCCAGGCAGGGGTTGCTGGAATTGCAAAAACGCTTGATGCCAAGGCAATCGCAGCTCTATTTGGCTTTTAGGAACTTTGAAAAGGCATTGGCAGGGATGGGCACCCTGCCACTATTTTTCTTTATTTTGGCAAAGCTCTAACAACCCAAGTTTTATAAATCAAAATGTGGAATATTAAATCCTCTTTCTTCAAAGACTGAGAAAAAATAAATTGCTGAGTCTGAAACATCGGCTCGGGTGTTAACATGAAAATAGTGATAAGCGAGAAAAGCGGAAAGTCCTACCAGGCAGAGCTTGCAAAAGACAAGGAGCCCCAGCTATACGGAAAAAAAATAGGCGATGAAATAGAGGGCGGCATAATCGGGGCCGCAGGCTATACCCTTGAAATAACCGGCGGTTCTGACATTTCAGGTTTTCCGATGAGGAATGATGTCAGCGGCGGCAGAAGGGCAAGAATTGTGCTTACGCAAGGGCCCGGGTTTAGGCCAAGCCACAAAGGCCAGAGGTCAAGGAAAACGGTCCACGGAAATACTGTGGATTCCCAAATCGTCCAGATTAATACCAAAGTGAAGGCAGCTGGCGCAACGCCGCTTGAAACCACATTCCCGAAAGCAGAGAAAAAGGAGGAGAAAAAGGAAAAGAAGTAAAAGGAAGCGCGGCATGTGCCAAAGTGCGCCATTGCCATCAGGATAATTGCAAAGGCGATTTATTGCAAGCAGAAGTGAATATCGGAATGCTTGGCCATGTGGACCATGGCAAGACAAGCCTTACGCGCATGCTTACTGGCAAGTGGACTGACACGCACTCTGAAGAGCTAAAGCGAGGCATAACAATCAAGATTGGCTATGCAGACGCCTCCTTCTACAAGTGCCTCAAGTGCAAACCTGCGGTGTTTAGCGCCAAGGAGGAGTGCCCTTCCTGCAAATCAAAAAGCAAGCTTTTGAGAAGGGTGTCGTTCCTTGATGCGCCAGGGCATGAAACGCTTATGACAACTGCAATATCCGCCTCAAGCATCATTGACGGGGCAATTCTTGTGATTGCAGCAAACGAGCATTGTCCGCAGCCACAGACGGCAGAGCACATGAGCGTTATCGAAATCCTAGGAATAAAAAACATAGTGATAATCCAAAATAAAGTTGACCTAGTATCAAAAGAAAAGGCCATGGAAAACTACAAGCAAATAAAAAACTTCACCAAAGGCACTGTTGCCCAAAACGCCCCAGTAATACCGATTTCTGCAAATAATAATGTTAATTTGGACTCGGTTATTGAAGCAATTGAGGAATATGTAAAAACCCCTAAAAGAAGCCAGGCCGCAAAGCCTCTCATGTATGTAACACGCTCATTTGACATCAACAAGCCAGGTTCAAGCATTGAATCAATCAAAGGCGGTGTCATAGGCGGCTCGCTTATTCAGGGGTCCCTAAAGGTGGGCGACACAATAGAGCTTAGGCCTGGAATCACAAAAAAGCTCAAGGATTCTGAATCCGTTGAACCGGTGATACTAAGTGTGTCCGAGCTCCATTGCTCGGAGGAGTCTGTGCAGTCAGTCGGTCCAGGCGGCCTTATCGGAATTGGCACAACTCTCGACCCTTCAATAACAAAATCAGACACACTTGTCGGCAACCTGGTCGGGCATCCAGGAAGCCTTCCCGATGTCAAATCTGAGATAGAAGTGGAGCCTTCTCTGCTTAAAAGAACCGAGTTTGAGAATGTTCCATTCAAGCCTAATGACCCAGTAGTCCTCTCGGTTGGAACAGCAACCACAATCGGGCTTGTGTTAAAGACAAAGGCCAACAGGCTTTACCTCAAGCTAAAAAGGCCCATTTGCGCAAGCCCCAAGTCAAAATTGGCACTTTCGCGCAGGATTGGCCAGCGCTGGCGGCTTTGCGGATATGGCATCCTGGTTTAGCCAGTCGGTTGCCTCTATGTCTTAATCCTGGAGCAGCGGATCCATGCTTGAATACCTGGCCCTTATTGGTCGCATCGTGCTTCTTGGGTACGAGCGCATAATCGTCAAAAAGCTTGGCGATTCGTAGGACAGTAACGCAACGGCATTCCTATTTTTTGGCATAGCGGCCATTTTCCTTCTCCCATTTGCTTTCCTTGCACCTGCCCCGCACTCGTTTGATTTCGTTTATTTTGCAGCCGCCACAAGCCTGTTTTACGGTGCCGGCGTTTGGCTTTATGTCAAATCCCTGTCCGAAGGCGAAGTCTCGCTTGTAAGCCCCCTTTACAATTTCAACCTGTTCTTCCTTCTTGTCCTTGCATTCGTTTTCCTTGGGGAGCCACTGTCTTTTTTCAAAGTTGCAGGCATGCTGCTTCTCGTCTATGGGTCCTCGTTTTTAAGCCGCAGAAATAGCATCATCGCATCGCTTAAATCGCTTCTTACCATACGCGCCCGTCAGTTTATGCTTGCTGCATCGCTATTTATTGCAATCGGCCGTATTATGGACGGGTTTGTTGTGAAAAATGTCAACCCAATGTTCTATTCTTTTTTTACAATGCTTGGAATGGCGCTGTTTTTGCTTTTAGCGCTTATCCTAAGGAAAAAGGTCCATCTGGCAAAAAAGCTTCTTGTTGAAAGGTCCAAGCTTGCAATCATAAGCGGTGCAGTGAATGCGTATTCTTACATGTGCCTTCTTTTTGCCTTTACCGCAATAGAAATAAGCATTGCGGAACCTGCCTCCATTCTTGGAACCGTAATCACGTTGTTCCTTGCAGAGAGGGAATTCAAGGAGAATTTGAAGGAGAGGCTGCTTGGGGTCGCCATCATGTTTGCCGCGACGTGGTTGCTTTTTTTCCACTAAGCCCAAAGCTTTCGCAGCCAAGCAAAATCGGGAATGCGGATGCAGTTTTTCACCATCCAGGAATCTGAAATCTTTTTTATATGCTATTGCCAAAATAAGTTCATGCAGTCAAGCGGCCTTTGCATTGTCTGTTCAAAACCAGTTTACTCATTTTGCATCCTATGCGGAAAGCCGTGTTGCCAAAGCCATTCAAAAAACGGCATTTGCCAAGCTTGCCTGTCCGGAAAAACATAGTACCCTGCTTTTTTATTTTACATGCCTCTGTTCTCAAGCATCTTTTCCATAAATAGCCCGTGAAAATAAGTTGTGCCCGTAATTTCCGGGTGAAACGCAAGGCCCATGAAAAACCTCTTTGACAAGCCCTCTGTTTTCTCAGAATATACACCCACTACCCGTTTATCAAGCCTTGCAAGTGCAATGACCTCGGCACCCACCCAGGTTATCTGCGGGGCCCTGATGAAAGCAACTTTGTGCACTTTGCCTTTGCAATCTTTAGTAATATCCGTTATGTTGCAGGCAACATCCGCCTCAAACGACTCTCCCTGCGGGCCATAAGCATTTCTTTTTACTGAAATGTCCAGCAATCCAAGCGATTTTTGGCCGGCTGCGCTGCCTTCAATCTTTTTACTCAGCAAGATTAGCCCTGCGCATGTCCCAAAAATATTCGGGACGCCACAAACAGCATCAAGCATATTTTCTCGCTCAAGAAGCTTCCAAAAAACCGTTGATTCGCCGCCAGGGATGATTAGGCCATCAAGCCCGCCCAAATCTTTTTCGGCCCTGGCTTCAACCAATTCTAATTCAACACCAAGGCCTTTTGCGGCATTCCTGCACGCATCCAGGTGCTCCTTGACATCGCCTTGCAATGCCAAAACACCTAGCTTAAGAGAGGACTTGCTGGCAAACCCACCTGTCTTTCTGATTTTTTGCATGCTGCTTAAACTCAATATAACATTAAATAATCTCCTAGAGGCCATGCTCACGGCCTTCAGACGTTTTTACGGGGCGCAGTAATCACATGTGCAGGCATGCCCAGCACTTAAGTGCATGGTTCGTCGCATCGTGTGACCCTATTTTTTGATTATTGATTAATTTCTTTTTTTCAAACTCCCCTTTTTGCAAGAAGTTGCCCTTCCGGGATGCTTGAAATTTCAAGGCCTCTCATCGGTTCGCCTAAGTCTTTGGAGGCCTCTAAAAGCCGCTTTTTGTCATTATAGTGGGCAACAGCATCTACAATGGCCCGTGCAAGCTTGGGCGGGTTATTTGACTTGAATATGCCGCTTCCGACAAAAACGCCATCGCAGCCCAGTTGCATGCACAGGGCCGCATCAGCTGGAGTGGCAATGCCCCCTGCGGCAAAATTAACAACAGGCAGCCGTCCAAGCTCCTTTGTTTTGCTGACAAGCTCAACTGGAACCCTCATCTGGTTTGCACTTCGGGCAAGTTCCTTTTCGCTTTGGCCTTTCAAAATTTCTATCTCGTTTTTAACCGCTCTTATGTGCCTAATTGCCTCGACAATGTTGCCTGTCCCAGCCTCCCCTTTTGTTCGAATCATGGCCGCACCTTCATTAATCCGCCTTAAAGCCTCACCAAGGTTCCTGCAGCCACATACAAAAGGGACTTTGAATGCCCACTTGTCAACATGAAACTGCGAATCCGCCGGTGTGAGAACCTCGGATTCATCAATAAAATCAATACCAAGCTGCTCGAGAATCTGTGCCTCGACAAAATGTCCAATCCTGCATTTTGCCATAACCGGAATTGTTACGGCTTTTTTTATGGCAAGAATCATAGACGGGTCAGACATCCTTGCAACCCCGCCGTGCGCCCTAATGTCTGCAGGAACCCGCTCTAAGGCCATGACTGAAACTGCCCCTGCATCCTGGGCGATTTTTGAATGTTCCACATTGACAACATCCATAATCACCCCGCCTTTGAGCATTTCGGCAAGGCCGGTCTTTATCCTAATAGTCCCTTTTGAAACCATCTTACGCACCCACCTTGAAAAGTAAGTCATACTAAGGCTCAGCTTGACGATATAAATCTTGTGGTCCGATGCTTAGGTTTAGGAACATCGGGCTGAAGATTTTAGCCCTAAGTTAGGTATTTAAGGCTGCCCGAAAAGACCGCCCAAAGGCGCAGATTTATATACTTGAGTTGAGCACATATTGACATAAGATTTACGAGATAAAAAGGCGACTTGACGGATGCAAAAAAACAATGCGAAACTAGCCTAAAAACTTCGGAAAATAACGACCCGACTTAGTGGTCATAATGTGCGACGAACCCACGGCCAAAAACTGTGAACGTGCGTTTATTGCAATAATAATGTGGTAATAATGAGCGATTACACAGCAAACGACATCCAAATCCTCGAAGGACTTGAGGCAGTCAGGAAAAGGCCGGCAATGTACATAGGAGACACCGGGGTTGCCGGGCTCCACCACCTTGTATACGAAGTAGTTGACAATTCAATTGACGAGGCCACGGCCGGTTATTGCAAAAACATCGAAGTTGTAATTGACCAGGACAACACCATCGAAGTTAATGACGATGGCCGCGGCATTCCAGTTGAAATCCACCCCAAAACCGGCAAATCCGCATTGCATGTTGTAATGACGGTGCTGCATGCAGGTGGCAAGTTTGACTCAAAGGTTTACAAGGCGTCTGGAGGCCTTCACGGAGTCGGTTTATCGGTTGTCAACGGACTGTCCGAATACCTTGAAGCAAAAGTCAGGCGCAATGGAAAAACTCATTACATAAGGTGCGAATATGGAAAAGCGGTAAGCGACGTCAAGGTCATAGGCGATGCGCAAGGCATTGGCACTACGATACGCTTCAAGCCAGACAAGCAAATTTTCCAGGACATAAATTACAATTTTGACATTCTTGTAAACCGGCTTAGGGAACTTGCATTTCTCAACAAAGGGCTCAAAATAACCCTATCGGACAGGCGCAATGGCCAGCAGGAGGTTTTCCAGTTTGAAGGGGGTATTGTGTCATTTGTTGAATTTATCAACAAGAACAAGACACCGATCCATCCGGTAGTTTACTTTTCAAAGCAATCTGACAATGCAAACATTGAAGTCGGCCTTCAGTATACTGATACGTTTTCTGACAACATATACACCTTTGCAAACAATATAAACACCCACGAGGGCGGATTCCACCTCATAGGATTTCGCTCCGGGCTCACAAGGATAGTCAATGACTATGCTTTCCAAAACAAAACCCTGAAGGAAAAGGACGAAAGGTTTTCAGGGGATGATATTAAGGAGGGCCTCACGGCGATTGTCTCAGTCAAGATAACAAATCCCCAATTTGAGGGGCAAACAAAAACAAAACTTGGAAACACGGAGATAAAAGGCATTGTCGAGGCGGCGGTCAACGACAAGCTAAAGACATATTTTGAGGAGCACCCCTCTGAGGCAAAGGCAATAGTGGAAAAGTGCAACAGGGCGTCCCAGGCCAGGCAGGCAGCCCAGAAAGCCAAGGAGCTGATAAGGCGAAAAAACGTTCTTGAAGGCTCGGTGCTGCCAGGTAAGCTTGCAGATTGCATAGAAGAGGACCCAAAACTTTCAGAGCTGTATATAGTCGAGGGCGATTCCGCAGGCGGCAGCGCAAAACAAGGCCGGGACAGGCAGACCCAGGCGATTTTGCCGCTGAGGGGCAAGATACTTAACGTTGAAAAGGCCCAGATAAACAAAATACTGACAAGCGAACAGATAAGAAACCTGATAACTGCCCTTGGCACAAACTTCAATTCTGATTTCAACATCTCAAAGCTCAGGTACCATAAGATAATAATTATGACGGATGCGGATGTTGACGGGGCCCACATACGCACGCTTTTGCTTACTCTGTTTTACCGCCACATGCGCCCGTTGGTCGAAAGCGGATATGTTTACATTGCGCAGCCCCCGCTTTACAAAGCAAAGAAGGGAAAAATAGAAAAGTATGTTTTCAATGATGCCCAGCTTCAAAAGACGCTTTCAGAGCTGGGCCAGGATTCCTCAAACCAGCCGACTATCCAAAGGTACAAGGGCTTGGGCGAAATGAACCCCCAGCAGCTTTGGGAAACGACAATGGACCCGCAAACCAGGACACTTGTGCAGGTGGGCATTGCAGACGCAATTAAGGCAGACGAGCTTTTCACAATCCTGATGGGGGAAGTCGTAGAGCCAAGAAGGCAGTTTATAGAAGCCCATGCAAAAGAAGTTAAAAATTTGGATGTATGAGGCTTTTATAAAAAGTGGTTATAATGGCAGATTCTATTATCCAACGGCCTATTGAACAGGAGCTTCAGACATGCTACCTGGATTATGCAATGTCAGTAATTGTCGGCAGGGCATTGCCTGACATCCGCGATGGCCTCAAGCCAGTGCACCGCAGGATACTATACGCAATGCATGAGCTTTCAAACACTCATGACAAGCCCTACAAAAAGGCCGCCCGTGTTGTGGGGGAAGTACTGGGAAAATACCACCCTCACGGCGACATGGCAATTTATGACTCCCTGGTGCGCATGGCCCAGGATTTCTCACTTAGGGCTCCGCTTATCGACGGTCAGGGCAACTTTGGCTCGATTGACGGTGACAATGCAGCTGCAATGAGGTACACGGAAGTCAGGATGAACAAGCTTGCGCAGGAACTTCTTGTGGACATTGAGAAAAAGACCATCTCATTTGCCCCAAATTTTGACAATACGCTTGAAGAGCCCTTAGTGCTTCCGTGCAAGTTCCCGAACCTGCTTGTCAACGGTTCGTCTGGAATTGCAGTTGGAATGGCAACCAACATACCGCCCCACAACCTTGGAGAGATTACGGATGCTGTAAAAGCCGTAATCGCCAACCCGCAAATTGAAATCGGGGGGCTTCTTGGAATTGTCAGCGGACCCGACTTTCCCACTGGGGGCATTATTGTTGGCAATGCGGGCATAATAGAAGCATACAAAACTGGCAGAGGCTCGATCCGGATAA